>LUCA01000004.1 GCA_001593875.1 Candidatus Bathyarchaeota archaeon B23 | reverse complement strand
GATGACGGCCTTCATCCACAGCCCTAGAGGAAGCAGGGATTTAAAATGGGTGGTGGTGAAGATTTTAGAGCGGCTGGTGGAGGACGTGGAGAAGGATGAGAACTTCAGCGAGTGGTTCGACAGGGTGTTGAGGGAGGCGGAGATCGTCGATGATCGATACCCCGTGAAGGGCTTCGTCGTCTACAGGGGTTGGGGCTACGGGATCGCCCGGAGGATCGCCTCCCTCCTCGAGGAGCTCCTGGAGGAGGACGACCATCAGCCCGTCCTCTTCCCGACGGTCATCCCCGAGGACACCTTCGGGAGGGAGGCCGAGCACATCGCCGGCTTCTCGGGGGAGGTCTTCTGGGTGACCCACGCCGGCGAGAGGCTTCTGGAGCGGAGGCTCCTCCTGAGACCCACCTCCGAGACAGCCATCTACCCCCTCTTCAAGCTCTGGATCCGGAGCCATGCGGATCTCCCCCTGAAGATCCATCAGACCTGCACCGTCTACCGCTATGAGACGAAGGCGACGAGGCCGCTATACCGAGGGCGGGAGTTCATCTGGAATGAGGCCCACACGGCCCATGAGGACTTCGAGGACGCGGAGAGGCAGGTGAGGAGGGGCGTCGAGATGTATTCGAGGGTCTTAGACGGCCTCTGCCTCAGCTACCTCATTCTCAAACGCCCCGAGTTCGACAAGTTCGCCGGAGCCGTCTACAGCATCGCCTTCGACACCTGGAACCCGGATGGTAAGGTCAACCAGATAGGGACGGTCCACCACCTCGGCGAGAACTTCTCCAGGGCCTTCGAGGTCACCTACGAGGATCGGGAGGGGCGTCAACGCTACGCCCACACCACCTGCTATGGCCTGGGGATCAGCAGGGTCATCGCAGCCGTCATCGCCCACCACGGCGACGACCACGGCCTGGTGTTGCCTCCGGTGGTGGCCCCCAAGCAGGTGGTCATCGTCCCCATACCGATGAAGGGAGCCGAGGAGAGGGTCGTCGAATACGCCGTGGAGGTGGCTGAGATCCTCCAGGGGGGCGGCCTGAGGGTCGTCTTGGATGATGATATGAGGAGGAGGCCTGGGGAGAAGTTCTACAGGTGGGAGATGTTCGGCGTCCCCGTGAGGGTTGAGGTCGGCCCGAGGGAGGTGGAGGGGCGCACCGTCACCCTCGTCAGGAGGGACACCCTGGAGAGAAGCGAGGCCCTCCTCGACGAGGCCGTCGACGCCGTCAGAGAGCTCTTCACCGAGATGGAGGGGAGCCTCAGGGAGCGGAGCTGGAGCAGGCTGAGGAGCGAGATCGGGGAGGCCAACACCCTGGAGGAGTTGAGGAGGCTGATGGAGGAGAGGCGCATCGTCAAGGTGAACTGGTGTGGATCGGATGGATGCGCCGAGAGGATGAAGGAGGAGGTGGCCGGGGAGATCAGGGGTATGCGCTGGGATGTGGAGGAGCAGCCAACCGGGCCCTGTGTAGCCTGCGGAGGGGAGGCCGCCTACGTCGTCTACGTCTCCAGAGCCTATTAGAGGGCGATGACCTGGCCGTCGTAGGCCAGGTCGAAGCCGGCCCTCCGCAGTTCCCCCAGCATCCGACTCCCCGGGTCCAGCAGTGGATTGGTGTGGTTGATGTGGGTGTAGATCACCCTCCCCACGTCGACGTCCCTCAGCGTCTCCAGGCTTCTCTCGATGGGGACGTGTCCCAGCGCCGTCGACGAGACGTCGATGCCGCTCACCCGTAGAAGCTCGTCCTCCCACCAGAAGGTGCCGTCCAGCAGAACCAGATCGGCGTCCTCCATCCGCCGGAGAACCCCCTCCGTCAACGCCTCTATATCCGGGATGTAGAGGAGGCGTCCCCCATCTCCCTCGACCTCATAGCCGTAGGTCCTGCTCGGCCTATAGGAGCCGTCCTCCAACCTATCGGTGTGGGGGACCTCGAAGCCCTCAGCCCTCAGGCCGCCGGGGAGCTCCAGGCTCTCCCCCTCCTCGAGGGGGGTGGGCTCCACGTATCGCTCTCCCAGCCTCCCGAGATAGGCGAAGTAGCCTTCCTCCCCGAAGAGGTGTTCGATGAGGTCCGGCGGCCCGTAGACGGGTATCTCGAAGATGGCTCCCGTGGAGAGTTCGAAGAGGCCGACGCAGTGGTCTCCATGGCCGTGGGTGAGCAGGACGGCCTCTATGACGCTCTCCCGCCGCTCTCCCCCTGGGTGGAGGCCGGCTGAGTGGAGCTGGTGATAGAGGTCTGGGGTGGCATCCAGCAGGAGGTATCGACGGTTCACCAGCTCGACGGCGACGGAGGATCGGGTTCTCCTCAGCTCGGGGTTTAGACGAGCCGCTTGGCATCTCGGACAGTTGCAGTCCCACTGGGGGACGCCGCCGTTGGACCCTGATCCCAGAATTAGGAGGCGCATAGTGGTTAATAGGGTGAACATTTGGAAACTTAAAATTAATTGAGGTGTTGGCTTGAGGAAAGAAAGTCTCTTCGCTTCATGAAAACTGGAATACATTTTTACCGGTAGGAAATTTAAAGGGTGTAATAGAAGTTTTATGATTTAGAAAACTTAAAATAGACAGCTGAGATGATTAAGTGATGATTCCATTTAAAGTTGAGAGATTCATGTTCCATCGAGGCCGTAGGCTCTACGGATTCGTCGTCGAGGGCTTCTCCAGGCCTGGCGTGCTGGCGACCGTAACCGGCATAGTCGCCGAGAGGGGGCTCGACATCACCTATTACTCCACGGGCATCGTGAAGAAGGGTGAGCGGGGGGCGGGCATCTTCTTCGTGGACTTCACCGGGTCGACCGTGGAGCCGGAGGAGTTAGTCGAGGAGTTCAGGAGGCTGGACTTCGTGACGGATGTCAGGATGATCAGGCCCACCGTCGAGGGCTTCATCGCAGACGATGTGGCCTTCCCCGTCATGCTCGGCCCCCATAGGGCGATCATCCTCCCAGAGCCGGCCCTGAAGGGGTTCCTCATCGACTTCAGGGAGCGTCTCGGCTCCGGAGGCGAGGCGATGCTCTACCACCTGGGGAGAGAGGTGGGAGCCGAGAGTGCTAGACACATCAACGAGGCGGCGGAGAGCATCGGAGTCACCAGTTTAGATGATAAATTCAACATCGGCACCAAGGTCTTCATGTCCCTCGGCTACGGAATCCTGGAGATATTGGAGTTCAGCGAGGAGCCACCCTACCTCAAGGCGAGGGTCTACAACTCCATCGAATGCGAGCTGGGGAGGGGCTCCAGGAGACCCTTCAGCCATTACGTCAGAGGGCTCATCGACGGTTTCTCCTCCTACATCCTGAATCGGGATATGTTCGCCGAGGAGACGAGATGCATCGCCATGGGAGACCCCTACTGCCAGTTCGAGGTGAGGGAGAGGCCTCCTCCACAGCCCTCCTAGAACCGAGTGCTACCCCAGATGCCTAGGACGGCCCCGTAAAGGGTAATATGTCCTCAGAGCTCCTTTAGGGTGGGTTGGTCTATCGGCCCGCTGAGGACTCCTACCTGTTGTTGAGGCATGTGGAGGGATTGGCGGGAGGCCTGGTTCTCGATATGGGGACGGGGAGCGGCATCCAGGCTGAGGCTGCCGCCTCCAAGAGGGGGGTTGACCTGGTTGTGGCCGTCGACGTCAACCCCAGGGCCGTCGAGGAGGCTGATAGGGGTCTGAGGAGGGCTGGTCTGCGGGGTAGGGTGGAGCTCCTCATCTCAGACCTCTTCTCCGGCCTGAGAATCACGGGCCTCTTCGACTGGATGGTCTTCAATCCCCCCTACCTCCCCTCCGAAGGGGTGGCCGATGAGGCCTCCTGGGCCGGCGGCCTGAGGGGGGGAGAGACGCTAGAGCGCTTCCTATCGGAGGCCTCCAGGTATCTGAAGCCTGGGGGAGGCATACTCCTGGTCTACTCCACCCTCACGGGCATCGACCCAGAGGTCTTTAAGGGGTATGAGGCCGAGACCCTGGAGATGCTCCCCCTCTTCTATGAGCATCTCCTCTGCGTCCTTCTGAGGCCTAAGCCCTCTTGAAGCCTATGTAGAGGCCTAAGGCGAAGCTGGCGCCGAAGGGGATGTGGGAGAGGATGTCTACGAGGGTGCTTTGGGTCCCCTCCGTCAACCCCAGGAGGTGGAGGACCCAATCCTGGAGGGCGTCGTAGTTGATGACGATGATCCCCTTATAGGCGAGGTATTGGAGGATGAGGAAGCCCAGGCCTAGGATGACGGCTACCACCTTGGCGATCTTCTTCAATGCGTAGCCCACGAGGAAGCCTCCGACGGCTCCGATGCCCACCTCCCCCGCCACGGGCGTCAGAATCTCCCAGGGGACCGCCATCGATCCTATGATCCTCGATGAGATATTTATCGGTTGGTTCCCACCACCTGGGTCCCGGCCTTCCCCTCCAGGGCCTCCACGGCCTTGTTTAGGGAGGCGATGACGGCCCTCTCGCCGCCGTGCTCCAGAAACCTTATGCAGGCCTCCACCTTCGGCCCCATGCTCCCCGGCGGGAACTGCCCCTCAGCCATGTAGGCCTTCGCCTCTTGGAGGCTCATCTCCCTGATGAGCCTCTGCGTCGGCCTCCCATAGTCCAGCATCGCCCCCTCCACGTCGGTGAGGATGACCAGCACATCGGCCTCCACCTCCTCCGCCAGCTTCTCCCCCGCCAGGTCCTTGTCGATGACGGCGTCGACGCCCTCCAGCCCGCCGTCCTCCCCCTTGACGACGGGTATCCCTCCGCCGCCGGAGGCGATGACGATGACGCCCTCCTCCACCATCCTCCTTATGGCCGAGCCCTCCAAGATGCCGAGGGGCTGGGGTGAGGGGACCACCCTCCTCCAGGGCCTCTCAGCCCCCGGGCGTACCACCCTGAACCTCCATCCCTTCTCCTCCTCCAGCCTCTTGGCCTCCTCCTCGGTGTAGAAGGGCCCTATGGGCTTGTGGGGGTCCTGGAAGTCGGGGTCGTCTCTGTCGACGAGGACCTGGGTGACGACGGTGATGATGGGCCTCTCATCGCCGAGGATGTTCCTCAGCGTCTGCTGGATCATGTATCCGATCTGGCCCTGGGTCATCGCCCCCAGGACGTGGAGGGGCTGCGGTGGGACGAGGTGTTGAGCCTGCTCCTGCTGTATGGCCAGGTTCCCCACCTGGGGGCCGTTCCCGTGGGTGATGACGATCTCATAGCCCCTCGCCGCTATCTCGGCGATCTGCCTACAGGTGTTGTAGATATTCCTCACCTGCTCCTCGTAGGTCCCCCACTCATCGGGCTGCTTGATGGCGTTACCACCCAAAGCGATGAGGACTCGCCTACCCATCCTAGATACCCCGGCGAGGAGAGATTTTAGGCCTACTCTTAAAACGCTTCCGCATGGACATCCTTCATAAACCCCGCAGCCCCTCCATTACCCAGGTTGAGGTCGAAGACCATCAGGGAGGCCCTCCTCCATCACCCCCTACCCGACGGCTCGGTGATCTGCGGCGTCTGCGAGCGTCGATGCCGCATAGCCGAGGGCCGCCGAGGCTTCTGCGGCTCCAGGATGAACCGAGGCGGAAAGCTCTATACGCTCACCTACGGAGACCTCACCAGCGTCGTCGTCAACCCCATAGAGAAGAAGCCCCTCTTCCACTACTGGCCTGGCTCGGGGGCCCTCTCAGCCGGCAGCTGGGGCTGCAACCTCCGCTGCATCTACTGCCAGAACTACACGCTGAGCATGGTGGACGCCAACCCCGAGCGGTCTTCCTACACCAGCCCCGAGGCCTTCATCGACCTCGCCCTCAGCCGGGGAGCTGAGGGCCTTTCATTCACCTTCAACGAGGCCTCCTGCACCCTGTTGGAATACATCCTGGACTGCTTCAGGCTGGCCGCTGAGCGGGGCCTCTATCGGAATCTGAACACCAACGCCTACCTCACCCTGGAGGCCCTCAGCCTCCTCGTCGACGCCGGCCTGGATTCGCTCTGCCTCGACATCAAGGGGGATGAAGCCTTCTACAGGCGCTACTGCAACGGGGCCGATGTGGAGGTGGTCTGGAGGAACGCCATGGAGGCCCGCCGTCGGGGTCTCCACGTCGAGATGGTGAACCTCCTCATCCCCGGAGCCAACGACGACGAGGGCTGCATAGAGGAGATCATCGAGAGAACCCTGAAGCTGGGGAGGGAGACGCCCCTCCACTTCACCGGGTTCTACCCCGCCTACAGGGCCTGGGAGTATGGGCTGACGAGGAGGACGCCGGTTGAGGTGCTGGAGAGGGCCCGTGAAAAGGCCCTGGAAGAGGGTTTGAGATATGTCTACCTTGGAAATGTCCCGGGGCATCCGGGGGAGAACACCTACTGCCCAGGGTGTGGAGCCCTCCTCATAGGGCGTTACGGCTTCTCCGTCGTCGAGTATAGGGTGACGGGGGATAAGCGATGCCCCGAGTGTGGATGCCCCATACCCATAGTCGGCGAACCCCTCCTATGAGGCCAGCTTGGTCTGCTCCCCTCCCTCAGGGGGATAGATGGGCACCCCGTTCTGGATGACGGCGAACCTCGTCAACCTGTGCCTTCGAGTCTTCCCCCTATCGATGATGTGGATCACCTCCACGCCTCGGGCCAGCAGGTGATCCGAGATGATCCTCCTGTGGCATCGCCAGTAGAATCTCTCGGAGCACATGATGGCCGTCCTCCTCTCCCCCGCCAGCTCCAGGGTGCGCCTCAGGCCTCGCCTAAACTCCTCCGTGAGGGCGTAGTCGGCGTAGTTCCTGAAGCCTCCCCTGCTCCAACCCTTATTCGGCGAGGCCTCCCCCAGCCCCCGCCTCCTATAGCCCCCCAGGACATCGCCGAGCCAGAGATACTCGACTCCCCTCCCCTCGAGGGCTTCACACAGCCTTTCGCCGTTGAAGTGGGGATATCTCGACGAGGTGGGCCACCTCCTGACGTCGACGACGGCCTCGATGCCATACTCCTCCAGCAGCCCTAGGAACTCGTCCAACGACCTATTGGAGTGGCCGATGGTGTAGACCCTCATCGGCGATCCGCCGATCTTCGATTAGTCGCAGAGTATATTAACGGCCTCCTCCTCTACCAGTGGGGTGACCCTATGCCTATAAGGCAGCCCATCGTCTGCGTCCTAGGCCACGTCGACACGGGGAAGACGACGCTCCTAGACCGGATCAGGGGGACGGCCGTCCAGCTCAGGGAGGCCGGAGGACTGACGCAGCACATCGGCGCCAGCTTCTTCCCCCTTGAAACCCTCGTGGAGATGACTAGGAGGCTGATGAGGAGCGTCAAGGTGTCGATCAGGATTCCAGGCCTACTGGTCATCGACACCCCTGGGCATGAGGCCTTCGCCAACCTCAGGCGGAGAGGCGGCTCGGTGGCCGACATCGCCATCCTCGTCGTCGACGTCCTCAAGGGCTTCGAGAACCAGACCTACGAGTCCCTAGAGATATTGAAGTCGAGGAGGACCCCCTTCATCGTCGCGGCCAACAAGATCGATCTCATACCCGGCTGGAGGAGCACCCCCGACGCCCTCTTCCTCGAATCCTACAGGACGCAGGACCCCTACGTGAGGGAGGACCTGGATGGTAGGCTCTACGGCATCATGGGAACCCTCTCCCGCCTGGGCTTCAGGTCGAATAGGTTTGACAAGGTGAAGGACTTCACCAGGACTGTCGCCATAGTCCCCCTCAGCGCCAAGACGGGGGAGGGCGTCGGCGAGCTCCTAGCCGTCCTCATAGGGCTGACGCAGCAATACCTCCAGGACAGGCTTACGACCACCTCTGGACCGGCTCGGGGGACGGTGCTGGAGGTGAGGGAGGAGGTGGGGCTGGGGACGACGATCAACGCCGTCGTCTACGACGGCATCCTGAGGCGGGAGGACGTCATCGTCGTCGGGGGGAGGGAGAAGCCCATAGTGACGACGGTGAGGGCGATCCTCATGCCCCAGCCCCTCGACGAGATCAGGGATCCCCGTAAACGCTTCATCGACGTCGAGGAGGTCTCGGCGGCCGCCGGCGTCAAGATCGCGGCTCCAGACCTGGAGGGGGCGGTGGCGGGGGCCCCCATCGTCGCCGTCGGCGAGGGGATGCCCCTGGAGAGGGCGGTGGAGGAGGTCTCCTCGGAGGTGGAACGGCTTAGGATCTCGACCGACAAGGTGGGCGTCGTATTGAAGACGGATACCCTCGGCTCCCTGGAGGCCCTCACCGAGGGCCTGAGGGCTAGGGGCATACCCATAAGGCTGGCGGACATCGGCGACGTCTCCAAGAGGGATGTGATGGAGGCCATCGTCGTCGGCCAGGAGGAGCCCCTCTACGGGGCGATCTTGGCCTTCAACGTCAGGGTGCTCCCCGACGCCGAGGAGGAGGCTAGGGCTCACAAGGTGAGGGTCTTCGAGGGCGACATCATCTACAACCTCATGGATGAGTATATCCGATGGATGGAGGAGGAGCGGGAGCGGAGGGAGCGCAGCGTCTTCGACCGCCTCGTCAAGCCTGGGAAGGTGGAGGTCCTCAGGGGCTTCATCTTCAGGAGGGCCAAGCCAGCCATCTTCGGCGTGAGGGTGCTGGCCGGCGTCATAGAGCCCAACAGGGAGCTCATCAGGGAGGAGGGGAGGAACCTCGGCAGGATCAGCCAGATACAGGATGCCGGCAGGCCCATATCCCTGGCTGAGGAGGGGAAGGAGGTGGCCATCTCGATGCCTAGACCCGTCGTCGGCAGACATATAAGGGAGGGCGATGTCCTCTACGTTGACATCCCGGAGGAACATGCGAAGATGCTGAGGGATCGCTTCCCCCACAGACTCTCGGAGGAGAGCCTACAGACGCTGCGGGAGCTGATAGAGATCAAGAGGAGGAGCAACCCCATCTGGGCGCTGTAGGTGATGGAGATGCCGACTCTAAATATCTCCGATCCGGAGACGGGGGCCTGTAAGCGGGTTGAGATCGATGAGGACCGCATGAGGGTTCTCATAGGGAGGAGGATCGGGGAGATCGTCGACGGCGCCGTGGCCGATATGCCGGGGTATAAGCTCCAGCTGACGGGGGGCTGCGACAAGGATGGTTTCCCCATGCGCCCCGACATCCACGGCGGCGTGAAGGTGAGGGTGCTCCTAAGCGGAGGCCCAGGCTACAAGCCTAGGAGGAGGGGGGAGAGGCGTAAGAAGATGGTGAGGGGGAACACCGTCACCCGTGAGACCGTCTTCCTCAACCTCAAGATCGTCGAGAGGCCTGGGCATCGACGAGAATAAACTTATCTAATATATGATCACTCTCTCATCGATGACCGAGAGGGAGGCTACCGCCCCGGCGGCGAGGATCCTCGCCGTCGTGATGATTCCGATGATAGCGGCCCTCAACTACGTGGGCGGAGTCCTGGTGGAGCTGACGAAGGCCCCCATCTGGGGGGACACCTGGGCGACGATGCTGGGAACTCTCATCTCAGGCCTCTGGGTTGGAGCTGTCGGAGGCTTCCTCTACAACATCATCATGGCCTTCACCGTCTGGGGGCTACCCGCCTGGGTCTGGGGGACGGCCAACATCGTCGTAGCCCTCATCACCTGGATCTGCATCAGGATGGGATGGGACGATCTGAGGAGGCCCTGGACGCTTATACCGGCCTTCATACTCTTCGGCCCTATCTACACGGTCTACACGACGATGGTCAGCATCCTCATCTTCGGCGGAGGACCCCTGTGGAAGCCCCTCCCAGCGGCGATCTACGCAGCCGTCCTCAAGTCGACGGGGAACTTCTGGCTGGCCAACTATGTCCAGAACCTCAGCACCGAGATACCCGACAAGTGGATCTCCTACATCATCTCTCTCCTCATCGTCTCCAGGGTGCCGAGGAGATTCATACTGGTTAGGCGTTGAAGGAGGAGAAGGAGGCGGATAGATGGGAGTCGTCAGGAGGGTGCTCTTAGATAAGAGAGTCTTAACCGGGGACTCCATAATCCACAGGCTGGATCCCCGGCCTAAATTCTTCTTCTTCCTCTGGATATCGGTGCTGGCCTACGTCTTCTACGACTACGTCTTGACGGCCCTCTTCCTCCTCGTCATCCTGGCCCTGGCGGCGGCTGCGGGGATCCTGAGGAGGATCCTCCTCGTCCTCGCCGTCATCGTCCTCCCCGGCTTCGCCTTCGCCATACCCATCCTCTCGGTGCTCTTCCCCTGGAATGAGACCTTGATGTTCAAGCTACACATCCTGGGCTTCGAGCTCCCCCTCTACTATGAGGGCTTCACCTGGGGCTTGAGCTGGCCGTTGAAGATCGCCGTCTGCGTCTCCTCCGCCCTCCTCTTCTACCTCACAACGGAGCCCGGGGAGTTGATCGCCCTCCTCTTCAAGCTGAGGCTGCCCTACAAGTTCATCTATATGGTGACCATCACCCTCCAGCTCATCCCCCTCCTCCTCGACGAGATACAGACCATCTATCAGGCCCAGCTCTCACGGGGTCTGAGGACGAAGGCGAACCCCGTAAAGAGGATCTGGAACTTCCTAGCCCTCGTGATACCCCTAACCCTCAGCTCCCTCATGAAGGTTCAGACGAGGGCCATCGCCCTGGAGTCCCGGGGCTTCAGCGCACCCGTGAGGAAGACCTGCCTCTACGACATCCGCCTCAGAGCCGGGGACCACCTCTTCTTCTCGGCGATGATCGCCGTCACCCTCCTCCTCGCCTACCTCTACCTCCTCTACGGCTTCTCGCCCATCGTCCACCTCAAGTTCTACTACGTGGCGGGGTGAAGGGGATGGAGGCGGTGGTCTCCTTTGAAGAGTTCTCCTACTCCTACCCCACGAGGGAGGATGTCCTGGTGGATATCGACTTCCAGGTCCATAGGGGGGAGGTCCTCGGCGTCATAGGGCCGAATGGGGCGGGTAAGTCGACGCTCTGCCGATGCCTCAACGGCCTCATCCCCCACTTCTACGGCGGGAGGATCAGGGGTAAGGTCATAGTGGCAGGCCTCGACACCCAAGAGCACTCGACGGCGGAGCTCTCGATGAAGGTGGGCCTCCTCTTCCAGGACCCCATAGAGCAGCTCTCAGGCGTCGCCCTCACGGTGGAGGAGGAGGTGGGCTTCGGCCTCTCCATGCTAGGCTACCCCAAGGAGGTCATCGGGGAGCGGGTGGCTGAGGCCATAGAACGAGTCGGCCTCAAGGGCCTGGAGGGGAGATCCCCCTATGAGCTGAGCGGCGGCCAGCAGCAGAGGCTGGCCCTGGCGACGGTCCTGGCGATGAGGCCTGAGGTCATAGCCCTAGACGAGCCGACGGCCCTCCTGGATCCCATAGGGAAGTATGAGGTCTTCGGGGTGCTGAGGGAACTCGCATCGGAGGGGTCCACCCTCATGGTGGTGGAGCATGAGATCGAGGAGCTCGCCTACATCGCCGACAGGATACTGCTGCTCCATGGGGGGAGGATCCTCTCCATCGACGAGTCCAAGAGGGTTCTATCGGAGGTCTCCAGGCTCAAGGAGATCGGGGTGGACCCCCCCTCCGTCACCGAGCTGACCTATCTCCTGGAGAGGGAGGTGGGCGTCGCCCTCGGGGAGTATCCCACAACCCTGCCGGAGGCCGTGAGGCTCTACGGAGAGGTGCTGAGGAGTTGAGGCCCCTGATAGAGGCGGAGGAGGTCTGGTTCAGCTACAGCGAGGAGGTGACGGCCCTGAGGGGCGTCTCCCTGGAGGTGGAGAGGGGGGAGATGATCGCCATCATAGGTCAGAACGGCGGAGGCAAGACGACCCTCGCCAAGCACCTCAACGGCCTGTTGAAGCCGACGAGGGGGGTGGTGAGGGTGAGGGGCCTCGACACCAAGGAGACGCCGCTGGAGGAGCTCACCAGCATAGTCGGCTACGTCTTCCAGAATCCAGCCCACCAGATCTTCACCAGCAGGGTCTACGACGAGGTGGCCTATGGGCCCACGAATCAGGGTCTATCAAAGGAGGAGGTGGACGCCAGGGTGGAGAAGGCCCTGGCGATGGTGGGCCTCGAGGCCTATAGGGATGTCCACCCCTACGACCTGGACTATGGGAGGATGAAGCTCCTCACCATAGCCTCCATCCTCAGCATGGAGCCTGAGGTTCTCCTCCTCGACGAGCCCACCAGCGGCCAGGATCACAGGGGCATCAGGGCCGTGGCGGAGCTCATCTCAAGGCTGGGGAGGGAGGGGAAGACCATCCTCTTCATCACCCACTCCATGAGATTCGTCGCAGAGCTGGCCGAGAGAACCCTGGTGATGGCCGAAGGCCTCATCATAGGGGACGGCCCCACCAGGGAGATCCTCACAGACCTGGAGCTGCTGAGGAGGGCGGCCATCAAGCCGCCTCAGATAGCTGAGCTCTGCCTGAGGTTGAGGCGGAGGGGGATCGACGTCGACGCCCTCACCATCGGGGAGGCCGTCGACGCCTTCAGCCGCCGCCTCGGGGCTGACGCCCCTCGACGAGCCTCCTGAAATCCTCCACGCCGTCGGCGTAGCCCGACGCTATGAGGACATCCCCCGCCTCCAGGACGGTCTCAGGTCGAGGTCTGATCCAGCGGCCTCGCCGTCGGATGGCGAGCACCCACATCCCAGTCTCCTCCGGTATCCTCGCCTCCCTCAGGGTTCTGCCCACCAGCGGCGACTCCTCGGAGAGGGTGGCCCTCTCGACGGTCTCCTCAGCCTCCTCGATGACCATCCTCAATATGGGGTGGGTCTCTCCACCCCTCAGCACCACCTCGGCGATCTCGGCCGCCGCATCGGCGATCCTCTCTGTCGCCACCCCCAACCTTATGAGGCCCAGCATCCCCCTGGCATCCTCATCCCTGGAGCTGGAGAGGACTAGGAGCTCAAACTCCGTATGAAGCCGATCCATATGCTCCTCCAGCATCTGAACCTCCTCGGCGAGCTCCCGGCTGTTCAGCAGCACCGACGAGTAGGCTAGGCCTATCATCAGCTCCGAGGTGTTCTTCAGCTCCACCAGGTAGTCGCAGATCTCCCTGAAGCTTTCACTCAAGCCCCCTCTCACCCTCCGCCAGCTCCCTCAGCTCCTCCAGGCCCTCGGAGGTTCCCCGGGCCACGAGGATGTCCCCCGGCATCACCACCTCCTTTCCGGGGTTAAGGAGCCAGTGCCTCCCCCTCCTGATGGCGATGACGTTGACGCCGAATCTCGCAGCCAGCTCCAGCTCATCTAGGTTTTTATCTACCATCTCCGAACCCTCTGAGACCTCCACCCTGGCGATGTGTTCCTCCACCCTCTCGAAGGCCTCCCTCACTATGGGGTGGATGCTGAGGCCGTGGAGGACGATGCCGGCTATATCCGCCGCCGCATCGGAGATGTTGTTGGTGAGAGACCCTATCTTGGCGACGCCGACGAGGGTCTCGGCGTCCTCCCGGTCCCTGGCGGCGAGCATCAGGTTCATGTTGAGGACGTAGACCATCGTATCCATACGCTTCTCCAGCTCCAAGACCTCCTCGGCGAGCTCCCGGCTGTTCAGCAGCACCGACGAGTAGGCTAGATCGATCATCAGCTCCGAGATGTCCTTCATCTCTAGGAGGCTCTCGTAAACCGATGTGGGTCTATACTCCACCTTCTCCACCCGTTTCATCTGGGGAGAAGACCACCTCCTCAGACGACTCGATCATCCTACCCCTAAGCCCTCTCATAACCTTTACTGATGAAGGGTGGGGGCTCCCCCATCCCCGGCTGAGCCCCTAAGCCCATAGCCTCCAGGACGAGGGGGGCCACCTGATAGATGGTGATGTCGAGGCGTCTGCCGCCGTAATCCCTCTCCGGGTCGTGGTAGATGTAGAGGCCGTATTTATCGTGGACCGCATCATCCGGCCCGGTGTCGTTCTCCGGCAGGTAGACGTCGCGGTGGCCCATGGTTCCGGCGGACCTCCAGTAGAGGTCGTCGAAGTAGACCATGAGGTCTGGGGGGTTGCCCCTGCACTCTGGGTAGAGCTCCTCGGGCTTGTGGACCTCCGTCTCCCACCTCTCCCCGTTGGGCCCCTTGATGCCCCTCAGCCTCCTCGCCAGCTCCTCCCTCACCTCCTCGTAGTCCTCCCTGGGGACCACCCCCTCGGCCTCCCTCCCCTCGACGTTGATGAAGACCCTGGCGTAGTAGCCTCCCCAGCCCCAGGCGATGGTCCTGCTCCAGTCTACGTCGGCGTCCTCCAGCCTCGATATCTCCCCCAGGGGCCTCCTCAGCTTCAGGTATCCCTCCTCCTCCAGCCAGCTGTTTATGCAGAAGGCCCCCTTCATCCGCTTGGCCCCGTGATCCGAGACGACGAGGACGGCGGTCTCCTCATCCAGAAGCCCCAGCAGCTCCCCTATCCTCCCATCCAGGTAGGCGTAGTAGTCCTCGACGGCGGTCTCAAACTCGCTTCCGGGCTGGTAGAGGTGGTGCTCCTCGTCGAAGTATTTCCAGAAGGCGTGGTGGATGCGGTCTAAGCCGATCTCGACGAAGAAGAAGAGCCTCCAGGGCTTGTGGGCGACGAGATGCTTGATCATATCGAAGTGCCTCCCCGTCATCTCGTAGACGCCCTTCAGGATGCTCTCCTTATCCTCCTTCCTGAACTCCACGTCGGGTATATACTCGCCCACGGAGCCCTCCAGCTCGCCCCTCAGCTCCGAGGGGTAGGTGTAATCCCTCTTGACGCTGGGGGTGATGAAGCAGCTGACTAGACAGCCCTTGACGGGGTAGGGGGGGTAGCTGGGCGGGACGGCGAAGATGCAGGAGGCGCCCCCCGCCTCGGCGACGTAGTCCCACAGCCTCTTAGCCCTGACGCTCCTGGAGGAGGCTATCCAGATGTCCCTATACGAGTAGTCCTTCCGATGTCTGAAGCCGTAGAGGCCGAGCTCCCCGGGAGTCCTCCCCGTCGCCATCACCATCCAGGCCGGGATGGTTATCGGCGGGTCGCAGCTCTCCAGGTTGCCGTAGACCCCCCTCCCCATCAGCTCCCCCAGATTCGGCAGCCTGTCGATGAACCTCTCGAAGAGGAGTTTTGGGGCTGCGCAGTCCAGCCCTATGATCAGGATTCTCCTCACAGGCTCTCACCTCACGAAGGGGTCGGGATGTCTGAGGATTACGTCGACGACCTCCGGCCGCATCAACTCCCTGGGGGGCTTCTCCCCCCTCATCAGCATATCCCTGATCCCGGTGCCGCTGAACTCGATGCGCTCCTCAGCCGGATGGGGGCAGACCCGCTCGTTGGTGACGCCTCCGCATCGGGGGCAGTAGAAGAAGCTGCGGAAGAAGAGGGGGGTTATCCCCAGGTCTGGGTACTCGTCGAAGGCCTCCTGGGCCTCATAGGGGCCGTAGTATCTGCCGACGCCGGCGTGGTCTCTGCCGACGATGAAGTGGGTGCAGCCGAAGTTCTTTCGGATGATGGCGTGGAAGATGGCCTCCCTCGGGCCGGCGTATCTCATCTCCATCTCCAAGGTGACGAGGACGGCCGTCTCCCTCAGATAGTAGTGCCTCAGCAGCGCCTCGTAGGCCTCGATGATGACCTCGTCCCTGAAGTCGCCGGGCTTCTTCCGCCCTATGAGGGGGTTTATGAAGAGGCCGTCGACGAAGGCCAGCGCCGTCTTCTGCACATACTCATGGCCTAGGTGGGGGGCGTTCCTCGTCTGGAAGCCGGCGACGGTCCTCCAGCCCCTCTCCCTGAAGAGGAGCCTGGTCTCCTTAGGCTTCAACCTATACCTGGGGAATCTCCCAGGGGCCTCCCTGAAGAGGTCGATGGGGCCGCCGACGAGGATGGGCTTCATCTCCATCGCCCTCGCAACCCCTGGATGAGATAGATCAAGGGTCTTGAAGACCTTGAGGGCGTACTCCCTCCTGTCGAGTGGATACCTCTCCTCCACGTGGAGGATGGCGAAGCCCTCTCCCCCCTCTGCGACGGCCACGTCGTCCCCCTCCTCGAAGCTTGAGGCCTCCTCCTCCGAGACGTCGAGGACTATCGGCATGGTCCAGGGAACTCCCCCTGAGAGCCTCCCCCTATCGAGCACCGACCTGTAATCCCCCTGGGTGAGGGGGCCCTCCAGGGGGCTGTAGATGCCGTAGGCGACGCTCTCCAAGTCCCTCCGCTTCTCCCTGGAGACCGAGACCCTCGGCAGCTCCTCAGCCTCCTCCCTAAGCCTTCCCCTCCTAGGCTCTGGGACAACCCTGTCGATGAGCCTTCCGCCGTGGGGGGCGGGCATCCCACATCACTCTATATATCCTAGCCTGCGGAGTCTCTCCCTTATGATCCTCTCCTCCTCCTCGGAGTAGATGGGCTCCTCCGGAAACTCGTTCTCCAACTTGTGGATGATATACTCCTCCACGGAGGAGAAGACGGTTCCGGCGATCCTCTCCTCGATTCTCCTGTAGAGCCCCTTCGGGATCCTGATGGTCACGGTCTCCTCAGACATCGCCATCTGAGTGATGAGGCCCGTTGAGGCTTATATAACTATTCAAGCTAGGTGAGGGTGAAGCTGGAGAGGAAGTTGATGATCCTGGCGATGGAGATGAGGCAGATGATGAAGGCTGAGGCGACGATGATCCAGGCGATCAACTTCTTCAAGGCCTCCCTCCCCCATACAGCGGGTTGGTCAGCTCCCTATACCGCTCCAGGAACCTCAGCCCCTCGGGGGTCGTCACGTAGAGCCTCTCCCCCTTCCTCCTCTCCAGCAGTCCCCCCTCCATGAGCCTCTGCAGATATCTCTCGACGATCCTGAAGT
This sequence comes from Candidatus Bathyarchaeota archaeon B23, assembly GCA_001593875.1. Classification (GTDB taxonomy): domain Archaea; phylum Thermoproteota; class Bathyarchaeia; order TCS64; family B23; genus B23. The sequence continues at coordinate 225 of LUCA01000004.1, read as the reverse complement.
TGAGGTTGGCCTTGTAGACGATGTGGGTCTTCCTCGCCCCCATCCTCGCCACCTCCAGGATGTCGGCGCAGATATCCAACCCATTCCTCCTCATATACACCACCTTTTCCACGTTCTTTCTGAAAAAAATTAAGATATAAGCATTCTCTGACAATTTAAGGAACTATTATCCAACATTAGAAGAGTTGGAACAATATTAACCATCTTTGGACAGCCCTTCCCGGA
>LUCA01000072.1:5209-8686 GCA_001593875.1 Candidatus Bathyarchaeota archaeon B23 | reverse complement strand
CATACTTCCTGGCGTCCGGATGCCTGCTGGGGTCCTTGTCGAAGACCCCCCCATAGTCGGTGGCGTTGACGATGAGGTCTGCCCCCATGGCCCTGGCGAAGAGCACGGCCCTATAATCGGTGCTGCTGCCCGGGAGGTGCCCCCCGCCGACGAGGACTCGGTCATCTAGATGCCTCCTCACGTCGCCGGCTCGTCGATGAATCCGTGGATCGGCGTCCTCGCCGAGGGCTGCGATGAGGAGCAGGGCGTTGAGATGCGTCACCAATATGCCGACCCTATCCTGAAGCCCCTCGGGGGCGCCGAGGCTCCTGGCCTGGGCGATATACTCCCGAGCCCTACGTCCTCCACCGCAGACCACCACAACCCTATGACCCCTCGCCTTCAACCTCCTCAGGACGTCGGCATACCTCCTGAAGGTGTCTAGGTCGGCGAGGAGGCTGCCGCCGAGGCTTATGGAGACCCTCATCAATAAGAGAGGGGGACGAGTAAGGTTTTAAGCCATCCCCATAGAACATCTACTCCCAGGGCGGGGGTTCCCGAGCGGCTAAAGGGGCGGGACTCAAGATCCCGTGGCTTAGGCCTACGTGGGTTCGAATCCCACCCCCCGCACTTGCACAAAAATTGCACAAACTACATTTATAATCTCGGTTTGTGCCCACAAGGTTCTATTTTTCTTCTGAAACTTCCTTACCAGGTGCCAAGCTTCTCGACATGAATATATGCCTTAATAAGCTACTACGAATCCGCATGATTCATAGCTTAACATGGATTGTGGATGTGTTTACAGGTTATCTTCATGAAATGGACTGGTAGCTGGAAGATTTTCTGCGCCCCAAAGCCTTTTCTCGTTGACGGAAATTTTCTGGTTGACTGCTTTGCCGACATCGATTTTGAGGTAGTTTGCCACTTTTAACAAATAAATTATACAATCAGCAATTTCCTCAGCTATTCTCTCTTTTCTTTCCTGTAAAATCTTATCCCTAGCCTTTTTGTAATTTATTCCTGTTTTTATTAACTTGCCTGTCTCAATCCAAACATCAATGATTTCCTTGGATAGTTCGCCAATCTCCGAGGTTAAACATATGAAATTAACCTCATGAGGATCTTTATCCCAGCCTCTTTGTTTATCAAATTCTCGTAGCCTCTTCTGAATTTCTGTTAGCGTTGCCAAACTGCATCCCAAGATATAATCTCTAAAGGGTATTTATTATCTTCCAACAAATGCGCACGTGCTCGGGTTAATGTAAAAAGGATTTAACCCGAGATTTAAACCTAACCCGAGCGCTACGCAAAATGTGGATTATAAACGTATATGTGAACCTAACCCCCGCACTGAGTCCTCAACAAAAGGGGGCACTTCTCTGATGAGAAAGGTGCTATGACTTGGCTTTAGGGTGGAGGTCGATGAGGGGGAAGAACATCCATACGCAGAGAATTTTTGACAGCATCCATAGGGGGTTGTGGGGGTCCCTTGGGGTTCGTCTACTGAGGTAGAGATGCATTTGTTTGAAGAAGCCCGTGGAGTTTAGCACGAACATGACTGCGATGAAGCTGGAGAGGAGTAGGAGGAAGAGAAGAACTTGTTTTGTGTCCTTTGTCAGGAAGTGGAATCGTCGGTTAAGTGAGAGTAGTGAGGGGACTCCGCCTAGGAGGGCTAGTATGCTTCCTTCAAATGGACCAATCGGCGGATGCGGTGGATTAGGCCCTCTGAACGGAGGAGCTGGCATTAGGGCGTTGATCATGAAAATTCCATAGATGAACTCATAGACTGCGAGGGAGAGAAAGATGAAGGAGAAAGAGATGAAGAAGTTTCTAAATGGTCTGTAAGGTTTTATTATAATAAACATGGTCAGGTAAAAGGCCGTGATTGGTAGGAGGGTAATTGTATGGATTTTGAAGTGGAAGGGAGATAGAGGTGTATAGCTGTATAAGCCGTTCTTTATTAAATTGATTATTCCATTGAGGAACCATATCATGGCAGGAAGAAGCAGTATCACAGTGATTATCCTGTCATGGAGCTTCATCAACCCTCACCCCCTCTAGACGACGTTTTTTCTTTAATTAATCGCTTGGCTTTTAATCCCATCAACGATAGGTATCTCGATGGAGGTTAGGCTCTGCTACTACGGCCACAGCTCCTTCCTATGGATCACGCCCTCCCGGCATCGCATCCTCATCGACCCCTACCGGAATCCAGAGGCTCCCAGGGAGAGGTGGTTTCTGAGGCCCTTCCCGACGGTGGAAGCCGATGTGCTTCTGGTGAGCCACCCCCACTTCGATCACTGTGCCACTGAGCGGGTTCTGGGGAAGCCGACCATCCTCAGAACGCCCGGCACCTTCATCGGCGGAGACCTCAAGGTTGAGGCGCTCTTGGATAGGCATCCGGTGGCTACGGAGCAGAGTTCAATCGTCGAAACCTCCTCTTCCTCCTAGAGGTGGCTGGGGTCAGGTTTCTCCACCTCCTCCTCATCCCCGTAGACGCCTCCATGCATCTCCTCACCTACGACGAGGTTGAACACCTCCTCGAGGCCCTAGAGCCGAGGGTCGTCATCCCCATGCACTACCTCATCCCTGGGCTCACCGATCCGGAGTCTACCCTCGGCCCCGTGGAGCCCTGGCTTGGGGCTCAGCCCAGACCCGTGAGGAGAATCCCAAGGGGAGAGGTCCCTCTATCTAGGGAGTCTCTGCCCCTCAGGGGGAGGTCTGGCTCTTCGAGGGGGTCTACGGGTTCAGCGGCCTATCGAGCCATGGAGGGTGGTGCTCTGGGAGGGTATGAGGGGTCTCAATCCTTCTGGGCGATGACTAGGGTGATCAACTCGTCGTTCCTTATTGGCTCCTCCATCTCCCTCAGCTTCTCTATGCCCTCCCTGATCTCGTCTTCCGATAGGTGCCAGAACATCGACCACAGCTTCCTCTCAGCGGCCTCTATAAACTCTTGGGGAGGGGTGTATCGCTCTATCTCATAGGCCCTGAGGGAGACCCACTTGAAGCCGGCTCCCCGGAGATCGGAGACGTACTCCCCATCTGAGGGGTATCTCCTCAACTCCACCTCTAGGACTCTTGGGAAGAACCTCACGACGGTCTTCCTCCTCCACTGGTCGTGGGATATGGTTCTGATGAGGAGGACTCCCCTCCGCCTCAACGCCCTGAGGCATTCGGAGGCCGTCTCACGTCGATCCCTCAGATGGTGCCAGACCTGGGAGGAGAAGATGGCGTCGAGGAGGCCCCCCCTCAGGGGTAGAGCCTCCCCCACAGCCCTGACCCAGTGGATGCTGCCGCCCAGCTCCTTCCCCCTCGCCACCCTCATCATCTCGCCGTCGGGCTCCACGCCGATGAGCACAGCCCTCGTCTCCCTCTTCAACGCCTGGGTGTAGAGTCCCGTCCCGCAGCCTAGGTCCACTATAAGCGAATCCCCATCGAGTCGCCCCATCCTCTTGGCTTCTCTGGCCCAGAGCTCTATGCTCTCCCCCCGCCTCC
>LUCA01000072.1:0-5201 GCA_001593875.1 Candidatus Bathyarchaeota archaeon B23 | reverse complement strand
GGGTAACGGGTTACCTCGGCTTCACGCCCCATCTCACCCTAACTGAGGGGAGACGCCCTCTTAGCCCTTTAGGGCATAGAGGAGTGGGAGGAGGGTGAGGGTGAGGAAGGACGGCAGCGTCGCCGCCGTCGCCCTCCTCTTCGATACGCCGTAGTTGGCTGAGGCTGCGAGGATGAGGAGGATGAGGGTCCAGAGGATGAAGAGGTTGAAGGAGCTCGGCTTCCAGCCGCCCTGTAGGGAGGCCGTCAGCTCTAGGAGGCTCTCCCTCGATATGGTGTAGGAGTCCACCAGTCGCAGGGCCTGCTGGAGGAGCGTCGGCAGGGAGGCGAAGCCGGCTTTGGCGAGCATCCCCTTCAGGCTTCCCCGGCTCCCCAGCAGCCTCATGTAGAGGTGTATCAGGAGCGCCATCAGGAGCCAGTTGGCGATGACCCTGAAGGCCTCTCCGAAGGCTTGGAAGTAGGCGATGTTCCTCTTGAAGGCCTCAGGGTCGATCCTCTGCCCCGGCCTCGGGAGGAACTCCGGTATCTGAACCGGGAGCTTGATGGCGTAGTTGTATCGGGCCAGGGAGGCCGTCGAGGCGATGAGGAGGATGATGAGGAGGCTCAGCCAGAGGTCTCCCTCATCGATCTCGGCGAAGACACCCTGGGGCCTCGTCAGCCAACCCAGGAGCTTGGAGGGGAGGCTGCGCCTACTCATATCTCAGCGCCTCCACCGGGTTTAGGTTGGACGCCCTCCAGGCGGGGTAGAGCCCTGAGAGGACGCCTGTGACGGCCGAGAAGAGGACGACGATGAGGCAGATGGAGGGGGTGATGTAGGGGGAGAGGACGATGGTGAAGGAGAACTGGGCTATTGCCGAGATGGCCTGGCCGAGGAAGATGCCCGACAGCACCCCTAGGGCTCCGCCCAGCACGCCGGTTATGAGGGCCTCGGAGAGGAAGATGAGGAGTATATCCCTGTTCTTGGCGCCGACGGCCTTCAGTATCCCGATCTCCCTCGTCCTCTCCATCACGGAGATGGTCATGGTGTTCACTATCCCTATCCCGGCGACGATGAGGGAGATGGCCGCCACCCCGCCCAGCAGAACCTGAAGCGAGGTGGTGATCCTCCCGACGGTCTCCCTGACGAAGCCAGCTGAGATGACCAGCACCCCCTCCCCCAGCTCCTCCTCGATGGCGTCGACGACGTACTCCACCTTCTCCATCGAGTCGGCCTCGACGGCGATGCGATTTATCTCGTTACCCATGTCGAAGAGCTGCTGCGCCGACCTGAGGGAGATGTAGATGACGTCGTCGGGGGAGACGATGAAGGCTCCCCCCGTCTCCTCCAGGATGCCGGCCACCCTGAAGGTGGCCTTCTTCACCCCCTCCTCCGTCTTGATCATCGTGATGATCCGGCTTCCCACCTCCGCTATCGGCTCCTCCTCCCCAGGGGGCTGGGCGATGTTGGAGCCCAGGACGGCGGCCGCCATATCGCTCCGTCTTATGAAGCGCCCCTCAGCCACCTCGATGTTCCTGATGACCCTCAGATACTCCTCCGGGATGATGCCGACGATGGAGACCACCCCGGTTCGGCCGCCGATGGTGACGGTGGCGGCCCTGTCGATGATGGGCGTCGCCACGGCTACATGCGGTATCCGCCTCACCCTCTCCAGGTCCCTCATGGTGAGGAGGCCCTTACCCCCGATGCCGAAGCCGCCGGGGGTGATGGCGATGGTGGTAGGCCCCAATAGCTCCATCTGCTCCGATATATCCCTGTTGACCCCCTGGGTGATGGCCAGCAGCGATGTGATGGCTGCCCCCCCGATGAGGATGCCGATGATGTTGAGGGCGAATCTGAATTTACGCTCCCTCACCCCGTCGAGGGCGTAGAAAAGCGTATCCAGCGTCCTCAATCCCCTCACCTCGGCAGTATCCCCAGCAGCCATCTGATCCAGAACCAGAGGCCACCCCGCCTCCTGACGGTCTCCACCTCCGGTGCGGCCTCCACGTAGACGGGTATCTCGACGACGCTGCTCCGCCTCCTGTTGAGGTGGTCGAGGTAGGAGACCCTCACCCTCAGCGTCTGGAGGCCCTCCTCGGCGTCTCCGGAGACGGTGAAGCCCAGGTCGAAGGGCAGTGGGCTGTCGGGGTCCAGAGCTCCGATATACTCCTCTCCCCCTGACCCCTTCTCGAAGACCTCGTCTTCGAGGACCTCCACCTCCACGAAGCGGACGCTCTCCGTCCCTATGAGGAGCAGGTCCCCCGAGAGGGTTGAGGCTCCACCCTTGAGGGCCTCAAGTTCTCCTTCGAGGAGGATGCGGAACTCCACGAGGGGTGTGACCGTGAGGGTTATGGTCTCGACGGCGCTGCCGGGCAGCCCCTTGGAGTTGAGGTAGGTGATCTGCGCCGTCAGGGGGTACTGCCCCCCCTGGGCCTCGCCGTCCACCCTCAGCTGGTAGACCGCCTCGGCGGTCTCTCCGGGGTTGAGGTCGCCGAGGTATAGGAGGCTGGGGGATGTCAGCGAGAAGACGCCCAGGGGGTCTGGGGAGAGGGCGACCTTCACGTCGTAGGCCTCAGCCCCCACGCATCTGAGGTTCAGCGTCAGCTCCACCACCTCCCCCGGCTGGGCCTCTTCACCGACGGCCCTATAGCCCTCCAGGAGGATCGTCGTCGCCCGCTCCACCCTCACCTCGTCGACGTTTACGCCTAGGGTCTCCACCTCCCTGTGGCTCTCACCCCCCTCATCCCTGTAGGTGGCGGTGGCCGTCAGCGTGTAGACCCCCAGGGGCGCTCCGCTGGGGACGGCTAGGGTGATGGGATGGCTCTCAGCCTCCCCCGGCCTCAGGGAGTCGATGTCGACGGCTCCCTCCAAGACGGCGATGTAGGGGGTGTTGGAGGCCACGGTGATCTCCACATCCCTGACGGCCTCGGAGCCCCCATTCCTCACCTCCAGGTTCCTCCCCCGCCGTGAGGCGGGGGTCGAGGAGGCTGAGCTTCAGCCCTATCTTGGGCCTGGTGGCGTTGACGACGACCACGCCGACCTGAAGCGTGGTGGAGTGGAGGGAGGGGATCCCCAGCTTATACATCTGCCTATAGGTGAGGGTGAGCGTCAGCTGGTAGGGGCCTAGGGGCGTGTCCTCGTCGACGTAGATCACCGGCCTGTAACGCTTCGCCTTCTCGCCCTCGATCTCGTTGAAGATCATCTGCCCCTTGTCGAGCACCACTATGCTGGGCGTGGTGGGGGTGAGGATGGCCTCCACCTCGTAGACGCTGTAGCTCCCCATGTTCTTCAACTCTATCTCGATGGTGTTCTCCTCCCCCGCCGTGAGGTAGATGCCGCTCACCCTCACCCTCAGCAGCGGCGTATAGTTCCCCGCCTGGCCTGGGGTGGCGGCGGTGAGGGCGACCAGAAGCGATAGGAGGATGAGGAGGATGACCCGTCTCATAGGCCTCTCCTCTTCTCCCCCACGATCCTGCCGTCGTGGAGGTAGAGTATGCGCTCCGTCATCTGAGCCACCGTCGGATCGTGGGTGACGATGATGAAGGTCTTACCGCTCTCCTGATTCAACTCCTTCATCAACCCTATCACCTCCTCCCCCGTCTTGGAGTCCAGGTTGCCCGTCGGCTCGTCGCAGAGGATGATGGACGGATCGTTGGCCAGCGCCCTCGCTATGGCGACCCGCTGCTGTTCGCCACCGCTCAGCTCCCCGGGGCGATGCGTCACCCTATCGCCCAGGCCGACGAGCTTCAGGAGCTCCATCGCCCTCCTACGCCGCTCCTCCCGGGGGACGCCGGCGATGGCGAGGGGGAGCTCCACATTCCTGAGGGCGTCCATCCTCGGGATGAGGTTGAAGAACTGGAAGACGAAGCCTATCTCCCTATTCCTCAGCTCCGCCAGATCGACGTCGCTGAGCTCCGAGAGGTCGACGCCTCGGATGAGGAGGCGTCCCTCCGTCGGCCTGTCGAGGGCCCCGATGATGTGGAGCAGCGTCGACTTCCCGCTTCCCGAGGGCCCCATGATGGCGAGGAACTCCCCCCCCTCAACCGTGAGGTCGACGCCGTCCAGCGCCCTCACGGGCCTCCCACCCTGGGCGTATTCCTTCACCAATCCCTCCCCCCTTATGATCTCCGTCATGGCCGCTCGCCCTCGTCGATCATCTCCTCTATCAGCCTCAGCCTCTCGGAGAGGAGCCTCCTCAGCCTCCTCAGGACTTCGATGCGCCTCTCCTCATCGACGCCTTCGAGGAAGCTCTCTAGGAAGGGGGGCTTCAACCTGTCGATGGAGAAGGAGGTCACCCTCTCCAACAGCCTAACCTTCACCTCCGGCGGCGTCAGCTTGGCCAGGAAGGCGAGGTAGCGGGCTATGAAGCTGAGTCGCCGCTCCAATCGCTCCTCCACCTGCTTGAGGAAGTCCTCCCCCCTCTCCGTCAGCCGGTAGAACTCCCTCCCCTCCCGCTCCACGCCCTCTATGAGCCCCCTCGTCTTCAAACCCCTCAGGGCGGGGTAGATGGTCCCCGTCCTCGCCTCCCAGACGTTCTTGAAGCCCTCCCTCAGCTCCTTCAACAGCTCGTAGCCATACCTAGGGCCCCGGGTGAGCTGGAGGAGTATCAGCAGCTGTATGGGGCTGAGCTGCTTGGGCCTGCCTATAGTAGACCCCAACTCAGTAGATATCAACTCAGTAGAGGCCAACCTAGAGTCAGGCTATAAACTTTACGCTTATAAGCGTCAAGATGATATATCCGCCCATGACCCTCATCGAGGGGTTGAGGAGACTCGTCGAGGAGGCGGAGCTATATCTAGACCCCCTTAAAGCGGTGGGGAGCGTCCGCGTCGCCGTGGCGCTGACCAACTCCGATGAGGAGGCAACCCTCGTCTTCCAAGACGGGGTGGAGATCGTCGCCGGGGTCGATGAGGCGGATCTACTGATCGAGATGGAGCTTTCCACCTTCGAGAGGATCTTGAGGGGCGAGGCGGATTTCGGGGCATTAATTGCGAGGTCTAGGGTGACGGATATCCGACCCATTGGCTTCAAGGTCCTGAATCCCGAAAAGGTTGATATCGCCCTCGAGGCGTTGAAGGCCGTTGGGATGTTCCTCTTCACGCCGGGGAGGATAAAGATGAAGAAGCTGCGTCTTGACCTAGCAGGGGAGGCGCATGGAGGCCACCCCATACCGTTGCTATATTGGGACGGCGTCAGGGTGGCCTGGTATATGGTTCGGAGGG
>LUCA01000003.1 GCA_001593875.1 Candidatus Bathyarchaeota archaeon B23 | reverse complement strand
GGTCGATCTCTCCGAGCCATCTATCTATGCGGGCGAATCGATACTCGGCGGCGTGGTACCATGGCCCCTCGGCGTAGGCGTGGCAGAGCAGTCCCTTAAGGCTCATCTCCCTCACCACCCTGCTGAGGAGACGACGCCCCTCCACGCCTCCCCACCCCAGGAGGCTGAGCATCTCCCTGACGCTGAGCGGCCCATCGTCGAGGAGCTCCAGCACCCTCCGGTGGAGGGGCTCCCACTCATCCTCCCTCCCCTTCGCCCCAGCCCTCATCGCCCATCTATTCCACTCCCTCAGGAGGGGGCCTAGAAGCGCCCCTCGACGGAGGGGGAGCAACCTGGCGGAGACTATATGAACCGTATTCCTCATCAGCCACGTCTTCACCAACCCCCTCTCCACGTAGAGCATCTCCCCGATACGGCTGGGCGTGAGGCCCTCAACCCTATCCCAGAGGCTTATGTAGGCGTTGAGGACTCCCTGAGCGTTGACGCCGAGGATGTCGTCGACGACGTCGAGGAGGCGTCCCCTCTCCGCCCTCTCGATGAGGTGGTGTCGCTGGAGGGTGAAGCAGGTCACAGCCTTGAGGGGCACCTCGACGGCCAACTCATCTCCTCCTTACCCTTCTAGGTTTAAATCTCCATCACCGGCTACACCAGGCCCTCGGCGGCGGCCTACTGTAGTCCCACGCCGATGACGGCTGCGGTATGGGTTTGAAGCCCTCCTCCAGGCATAGGGCTCTGAACTCCTCCGCCTCCTCCCCGCTCTCCAGGGGGTCCGCAACCAGGATGGTCTTCCCCCTCCCCCTCGCCTCCCTCAGATATCTCAACGTCTCCTCCGCCTCCTCCCTCGGCGTCTTTAGGCTTCCTCCATCCCCGTAGGTATGCCACAGCTCCTCCCTCAATATTCCGTCTATGGAGGATAGAAACCTCTCATCGCCCAGCAGCCTGAGGGCTGAGCCTAGGTTGACGTAGACCTTAAACTCGACGCCGTATCGCTGCTTGGCGGCCCTCGACACCTCCTCCACCAGGTTGATCATCGACTCCTCCGGCTCAAGGCCCCGGCTCCACGTCGGCCTCAGCTCCCTCAGGGTGGTGGAGGCGTCTACGTTGTCGAGGAGGACGCCCTCAAAGCCGATCCCATGGGCCTCCTCGACGAGGGTGAGGATGACGTCCCTCCACTCCGGCCTCCAATACTCGACGAAGTATTCCCCCTCATACTCCGTCGGCTCATGCACCCACCCCCCTCCACCGATCTCAGACCAGTAGTCCCTCCACTCCTCAGCGTAGCCGAGGTTGATGTAGGCCAATAGGAGACGGCATCGACGCCTCAGCTCCCCTATGGCTGAGGGGTTTAGGCCCTCCATCTCCAGGATGAGGACGTCGAATCGTCTACCCCTCAACCTCTCGGGATCCACATCGGTGAGGTAGCAGCAGGAGCAGAGGGGTTCGGAACTCCCCCTTAGAGCGTAGAGCAGGATGATTGCGAGGAGCAGTAGGAGAAGGAGGGGTAGGGGAGCTCTCCGCATCTCTTAGGGAGTTGGCTACGAAGATTTTAATCAGGTGCGTTGGCTCCACGACGTGGCTGGGAGGTGGAGCTCCATCCCTTAAACCACTTATAGGGTTCGGCTCAACCTTTAGGCGGATGCCCCAGGTCTGCGTCGTCGTCCCCACCTACAACGAGGCTGGAACCATAGGGGAGCTGCTGGAGGCCCTGGAGTCCCTCGGCCTAGACCTCCACATCCTCATCGTCGACGATGGAAGCACCGATGGGACCATCGAGCTGGTGGAGGAGGCCTCTCAACGCCACGGGAACATCACCCTCCTGGAGCGGGGGGAGAAGCTGGGTTTGGGGTCCGCCCTCAGAGACGGCCTGAAGGCCGCTCTGAACCTGGGCGTGGAGCTGGTGGTGACGATGGACGCCGATCTCTCCCACGGCCCCCTGGAGCTGCCAAGGCTTCTGGAGAGGGCCTCCCCCCATCGGATAGTGCTGGGCAGCCGATATGTGGAGGGCGGCCGAATAGAGGGCTGGAGCCTCTACAGGCGGCTGGTCTCCTGGGTGGCGAACCTCCTAGCCCGCCTTCTGACGGGGGTTCCCAGCCGGGATTCGACGACGGGCTATAGGTGCTACGGCGTCGAGGCGGTTAGGGGGATACTGCCCCATCTACGGGGCGTCGGCTACGAGCTCCAGGTGGAGATCCTCAGCGTCGCCCATCGGTTGGGCGTGGAGATCGTGGAGGCGCCCATAACCTTCAGGGAGCGGCGGAGGGGGAGGAGTAAGCTGGGGCTGGGGGAGATGTGGAGCTTCCTCCGAACCCTCCTGAGGCTCTTCCTCCACTCGGGGGAGGCGGGTAGGGCCTTGAGGTTCACCCTCGTCGGCCTCAGCGGCCTCCTCGTCAACGAGGTCGTCATATGGCTGCTGACGGAGCTTGTCGGCCTCTACTACCTCCTCTCCGGAGCCATCAGCGCCGAGGTCTCCATCGTAAACAACTTCCTCTGGAACAACTACTGGACCTTCTCCGATAGGGGTGCCGGAGGCCTCCTAAGCCGATTCGTGAGGTTCAACCTCACCCGGGCTCTCGGCATCGCCCTGACGCTCCTTCTGCTCAAGCTCTTCACCGAGCTCCTGGGCCTCCACTACCTCCTCTCCAACCCCCTGGCGATCGTCATCGTCTTCGTCTTCAACTATCTCCTCAGCTTCTTCTGGGTCTGGCGTCAGCCCCCCGGCGGGGAGGGAGGTTCAGCCACCTCTTAGAAAGGTTTAATCGGGATCGACTCACCTCCATAATGAGACCGATGGAGCTGAGGTATCTCTGGACACCGTCCTTCAACAGGCCGAGGATGGTCGCCGCCTGGCCCGGCATGGGCTACCTAGCGAAGATCTCGGCTGACTACCTGAGGAGGAGGCTGAGGGCTAAGGCCTTCGCCGAGATCAACTACTATCAGAACTCCATCCTCTACAAGGATGGGGTGGCTGAGCTCCCCTCCATCAGGCATACCTTCTACGCCGCCCCGAGGGAGGAGATCATCATCTGCGTCGGCGAGGCCCAGCCCACCATACCGGAGGAGGCCTATCGATTGGCGAGATGCGTCGTGGACGTCGCTGAGCGTTTCAGCGTTCGCCGCATCTACACCATGGCCGCCTATCCGACGGACTACTATGGGGAGCCGAATGTCTACGGCGTCTGCAACGATGAGAGGTTGATGGAGGTGTTGATGAGGTATGATGTGAAGCCCCTGGAGGGTGAGGGGGCGGTCAACGGCCTCAACGGCATCCTCATAGGGGTGGCGAAGCAGAGGGGGATCGAGGGCATCTGCCTCCTCGGCGAGATCAGGTATGCCAACATCCCGCAGCATCTCTCCTCCAAGGCCGTGTTGGAGAAGCTCTCCTCCATATTGGGCATAGAGATCGATACGGCGCCGCTGGTGGAGAGGGCTAGGCGCATCGACGAGTCCATCAGGAGGAGGCTGTTGGAGTATCAGAGGGAGGAAGAGGAGGCCTACAAGCGGGAGGAGGAGAAGGCCTATAGATATGTTAGCTAGATTTTAGGGGGAGCAGCCTTGAAGGGCGTTGAGAAGGTCTGGTGGGGGAAGGTCTTCGCCTCCATAGCCGTCGCCTTCCTCACCCTGGTCCTCCAGCTCTTCCTCCATCTGGGGGGCTCCACCGTCTTCTTCGTCGGCGTCGCCCTCTACCTCCTCGTCTCCGATCTCCTGTCGACGCTCTCAGCCGTCGATAGGAGGCAGGGGTTGAAGATCGGGGTCTTCACCTACTTCATCCTCTGGCTTACGACCTGGATTCTCCTCTACACCTACCTCACCGCTTAGAACTCCTCTGGGAGCCCAAGCGGTAGGAGATGAAGTCCATCCAGGCCGTGAGGTATCCCTGATCGAAGGGGGGCTTCACCCCCATCTTCGTGATCCTGCGGAACTCCCTGCCATAGCGCTTCAGGTCTCTGGGCGTGAAGGGGGCCCTATTCAGGAAGTCTCGCTCATCCCCGGATCGGGAGGAGAGGAGCATCCCCTCCAGGGCCTTTAGGTAGCCGGCCTTGAACTCCTCCCCGCCCCACCTCCTCCTTCGCACCTCCTCCAGCAGCCTCTCGGCCTCCGAGAACCTCCTCTGGAGGAGGCAGTCGAAGAACCTCACGACCTTCTCCCTCCTCCTAGGCATCTTCCTCGCCCTCAACCCCCTGATCCGTGATCCTTATCAGGGCTTCCCCCTCAGGGAGGTTGGGGCTGACCGTCAGCTTCGCTATGCGGACGTTCCCCCTCCCCTTCCTGAGATATATCCTCGTGTGGCTCATATGCCCCAGGATGTGGCCGCCTACAGGCCTCACATTCCTGGTGAAGAAGACGTCCGGCTGGGCCATCACCTGGTTGGTGACGACCGCCGCGGCGTTGAAGGCCCTCGCCAACCTGATCAGCTTGTGTAGATGCCTGTTGAGCTGCTGCTGCCTCGGGGCCAGCATCTCACGGCCCAAGTATTCGCTTCGAAAGTGGCTGGTGACGCTGTCGACGATGATGAGCTTGATGTTGTTCTCCTTTATCACCTCGTCGGCGTTCTCCAGCAGCACCATCTGATGGTTCGACGTATAGGCCTCGGCGTAGATGATGCCCCTCAAGACCTCCTCGGGGTCGAGGCCGAATCGGGAGGCGATCTGCATTATCCTATCCGGCCTGAAGGTGTTCTCGGTGTCGATGTAGAGGGCTCCCCCCTCCAGCCCCCCCTTCTCGTAGGGCAGCTGGACGGTGACGCAGAGCTGCTGGCAGATCTGCGACTTCCCCGTCCCGAACTCGCCGTAGAACTCGGTGATGGTCTGGGTCTCTATGCCCCCGTCCAGCAGCCTATCTAGGCTGGGGCAGCCCGTCGTCAGCTTCCTGACGCTCCTCCTCAGCTTCACCAGCTCGTCTCCCCTGACGAAGGCGATGGCCATAGACCTCCTGGCGGCGTCGATGATCTTGGCCGCCGTCGCCTCGCCGATGCCGGCCGCCATCAACTCGCCGACGGCCGCCGTCGCCAGGGCCTCCACGGTCTTGTAGCCGCCCTGCCTGAGCTTGGCCGCCGTCGCTGGACCGACTCCAGGTAGGTCCTCCAGCGTCTTATACTTCATCTTGTAGTACTCCCGCTCCTCGGCCGTCATCTCGTTTTCTCTCTAGGGGGTGATCCCTTAAATAGGCTTTCAGGGATGGTGGCAGCTTCCATGAAAAAGTTGAGTCGACCCCCTCGTCACTGGACCTCTATGTTATCCTCCGGGAAGCCCATCTCCACCAGTATCTCCCTCACCTTCTCCCTATGGTCCCCCTGCAGCAGTATCTGGTTGTTCTTGGCTGTTCCCCCGCAGGCGCATCTGGCCTTCAGCTGCTGCGCCAGCCTGCTCAGCTTCACCTCCTTCGGGTCTATGCCGTCGATGACAGTCATATGTTTACCCCACTTCCTCGTCTCAAGCCTGATCCTGATCCTCTGCTGCTCCTTGCTTATCTCTTCGCAGACGCAGAGGTCCTTAGGCAGTCCGCAGATGGGGCAGACCTCCGCCATCCTGACTCCCATAGCCCCTCCATGTTCTAAAACTTTGCCCTCAGGTGAACCTGTGGAGGAGGCTGAAGGCGTCTAGGGCGTCCCTGGAGTCGAGGACGATGACGGTGTTCGTCGAGCAGCTGATGAACTCGACGATGTTTATGTTCCTGCTGGCCAGGAGCTGGCTGACGAAGGCGACGAAGCCCGGCGTCACCTCCACCCTCGGGGGGCTGAGGAGGATGAGGGCCACCAAGTCTCGGGCGACCTGAACCCCCGGGGGGAGCTCCCCCCTCAGCTCCGTCTGGTCGACGATGTAGACGTAGCTGTCGGTGAGGTAGGCGGTGACGATGTAGGGGATGTCCAGCATCACGGGGGAGATGAGGACGGCGATCTTGTCCTGAAGCCTCACCTTCGATTCACGCAGTATGGAGAGGACCTCCTCCTCGCGTAGCCCCCACTCCTCCACCAGCTCCTCGCCGACCCTGATGATCGCAGCCTTGATGGCCTCCAGGCTGCCTTCGCCGATCTCCCGTTGTAGGACCCTCGCCAGGGCCGAGTAGTTGACGATGCCCATCTTCAGGGCGTCTAGGAGGAAGGGCCTCATGCTGAGGGTCTCACGGACGAGCTGGGCGACGGATCTCCTCGCCCCCTCCGGATCATCTCTCGGCATATCTGTTGCATATATGCCACAAACTATTTAAGTTTACTCCATTCTCACATCACCTAATCCAGGTGATCCATGGTGAAGGTCGTGCTCGCTTTCTCAGGGGGCCTAGACACCTCGGTTATGGTGAAGTGGCTCCAGGAGCAATACGGCTATGATGTGGTCACCCTCACCCTCGACGTGGGGCAGGGGAAGGACCTGAAGAAGGTGGAGGAGAAGGCCTGGAGCCTGGGCGTCGTGAACCACTACTCCATCGACGCCAAGGAGGAGTTCATCAACCACTACGTCATCCCAGCCATCAAGGCCAACGCCCTCTATATGGACGCCTACCCCGTCAGCAGCTCGCTCTCCAGGCCCCTCATAGCGTCGAAGCTCGTGGAGGTCGCCGAGCTGGAGGGGGCTGAGGCCGTAGCCCACGGCTGCACCGGGAAGGGGAACGACCAGGTGAGGTTCGACATCACCATCAAGGCCCTAAACCCGAAGCTGAAGATCATCGCCCCCGTCAGGGAGTGGAACATGACGAGGGACAAGGAGATCGAATACGCCAAGGAACACGGCATCCCCATACCGGCCTCCGTCGACTCCCCCTACAGCATAGACCAGAACCTCTGGGGGCGCTCCATAGAGTGCGGCGTCCTGGAGTATCCGGAGAAGGAGCCGCCGGAGGAGGTCTATGAGTGGACGGTGCCGCCGGAGAAGGCCCCAGATGAGCCGGAGTACATCACCATCGGCTTTCAGGAGGGCGTCCCCACCTCCCTCAACGGCGAGGAGATGACGCCCCTCAAGCTGGTGGAGAAGGTCAAGGTCATCGCCGGCGGACACGGCGTAGGCAGGATCGACCACATCGAGGACCGCATCGTCGGCCTGAAATCCAGGGAGGTCTACGAATGCCCGGCGGCCATCACCCTCCTCAAGGCCCACTTCGACCTGGAGAAGATGGTGTTGACGAGGCATGAGAAGCTCTTCAAGAGGATGGTCGACCACCAGTGGGCCTACCTGATCTACGCAGGCCTCTGGATGGACCCCCTGAAGGAGGCCCTCGACGCCTTCATAGACAAAACCCAGGAGAGGGTGACGGGGGAGGTCACCCTCAAGCTCTATAAGGGGAACGCCCACGTCGTCGGCAGGAGCTCCCCCTACTCCCTCTACGACCTAAACCTCGCCACCTACGACATCTCATCGACCTTCGACCAGACGGCGGCCGTCGGCTTCATAGAGCTCTGGGGCCTACCCACCATCACAGCCTGGTCGATAAAGAAGATACTGAAGAGCTAATTTACACCCCTCCCTAGATTTTTGATGAGCTACATCGAATAGGGGAAACTAAGCGTAGGAGAGGCCCGTCTTAAACTATTTAACCCCCATCCCGCCCTCTATCTTCGATAGATATGGTGCGACACATCCTCAGCGACTTCGACCTCTCCAGGGAGGAGGTCATAGAGATACTGGACCTGGCGGATAAGATGAAGCTGAGGCCTGCGAAGTACTCTGAGGCCTTGAAGGGTAAGACGCTCATAATGCTCTTCGAGCTCCCATCCCTGAGGACTAGGGTCTCCTTCGAGGCTGGGATGACGCAGCTGGGCGGCCACGCCATCTACTACGGCGTGGGGCGGGGGGCCTTCTCCAGGGGCGAGACCCTGGAGGACGGCGTCAAGGTGCTGAGCCGCTACGCTGACTGCATCATGGCGAGGGTTCTGAGCCAGGAGGATCTGGAGCGCCTCGCCTCGGCGGCGTCGGTGCCCGTCATCAACGGGATGACGATGCGCTATCACCCCTGTCAGACGCTCGCCGACCTGATGACGATCAGGGAGAAGAAGGGGTTGTTGGAGGGTTTGAAGATCGCCTACGTCGGCGACGGGGGATGCAACACCGCCCACTCGACGCTTATAGGGTGTAGCAACGTGGGGATGGAGGTCGCCGTCGTCTGCCCCGACGACCCGAAGTATTGCCCAGACCCCGAGATCGTCTCCAGGGCTGAGGAGAGGTCTGGGAAGGAGATCGACGTAGTTCACGACCCCGTTGAGGGGGTGAAGGAGGCCGACGTCATCTACACCGATGTCTGGGTGAGCGCTGGGATGGAGGAGGAGAAGGAGAGGCGGATGAGGGTCTTCCCCACCTATCAGGTGAACCGGGAGCTGCTCTCCCACGCGAAGCCTGACTGCATAGTGATGCACTGCCTCCCGGCGCATAGGGGGCTGGAGATCACCAGTGATGTGATGGACGGCCCCCAGAGCGTCGTCTTCGATCAGGCTGAGAACCGTATGCATACGGAGAAGGCCCTCCTCCACTGGCTGCTGGTTTAACCAACTTTTTATCCGTATCCCGGTGTGATTATGGGCTAGAAGGGTTCTCCATGTCCCGTGAGCGGGAGCTTTTGAGGATTATGAGGCGCGCCCTGCCGCTACCCCCGAGGGTGATAGTGGGCTATGCCCGTCTCCCCCAGACCTTCACCAGCGGCGACCTCGCCAGGGTCTGCGGCATCTCCCGGTCGTCGGCCAAGTTCTACCTCTCCAAGATGCTGGACCTGAGGATGGTGACGAGGATACCTCATAGGAGGAGGTATCAGAAGTATGAGAACGCCGAGCGGTTCTCGAGCTGGCTTAGGGACCTCATCAGGTTGGCCGTCGTCCCCCTGGAGAACGGCGACCTGAGGCCGGAGGATTAGGGTTGTCGCTGAGGGAGATCGCCAGGGGCCCCAGGGGGAGGAGGGGGCATCTCTCAGGGAGGGAGTTGAGGAGGGTTAAGAAGAGGGGTTACGACGCCGAGAGGGAGCTGGTTAAGAGGCTGAGGCGTTGGGGCTTCGACGCCCTGAGGGTTCCCGTGAGCGCCCCGAGCCGGGAGCCGCTGCCGGACGTCTTCGCCGTCAAGGGGGACACCATCATCGCCTTCGAGGTCAAAAGCCATGAGCGATACGCCTACTATAAGCGGTCCCAGGTGTCAAAGCTCCATAAGTTCCTCGAGATACATCGCATCTACCCCCGGAGGGTAGCGGTTCTGGCTGCGAAGTTCAAGTATCGGGGCTGGTCCTTCCTCATCGTCGATGAGCCCGGTGATTACTCCCTGAAGGCCGGTGAGGGCCTCAGCCTCAACGAGCTTATCAGGAGGATTGAGAACCTATAGATGGAGCCTATGCCGTGGGAGCTTCCCCCCGAGAGGGCGAGGTGGAGGTGTCCCCCCCAGCTGGTGGGTTATGGTTGCACCGAGGAGATACCTCCGACGAGGGAGATCATCGGCCAGGCGAGGGCCGTCAGGGCCCTCCAATTCGGCCTGAGGGTTAAGCGTAGGGGCTTCAACATCTACGTCGCTGGGCATCCTGGGACGGGGAGGAAGACGGCGATCCTCAGCTTCCTAGAGGAGTTGGCTGAGGGGATGCCGACGCCTCCGGATTGGTGCTACGTCAACAACTTCAAGGACCCCAGCAGGCCTAGGGCCCTACGGCTGCCGCCTGGGAAGGGGGTGGCCTTCAAGAGGGCGATGGAGGCCTTCGTCGAGGAGATGCGGCGGGAGCTGAGGAGGGTCTTCGAGAGCGAGGAGTATGCCCGCAGGAGGGAGGAGGTCCTCAAGGCGGTGGAGGAGGAGCGGGGGAGGCTGAGGAGGGAGGTGGATGAGACGGCCTCCAAGGAGGGCTTCGTCGTCCAGAGGACCCCCGTCGGCCTCATCATCGCCCCCATCGTCGAGGGCAGGCCCATCACCGATAGGGAGCTGGCCCATCTCCCAGAGCCCATCAGGAGGGAGGTGGCGAGGCGTAAGGAGGCGTTGGAGGAGGGGCTTCGGGAGGCCCTCAGGAGGTTCAGGGAGCTTGATAGGAGGGCGAAGAGGCTGCTGGTGAAGCTGGATAGGGAGGTCGCCCGCTACGCCCTGACACCCCTCCTCTCAGAGCTGCTGGAGGAGTATGGGGATGTGGAGGAGGTGAGGGATTACCTCAAGGAGGTGGAGGAGGACATCCTGGAGAACCTCCCCCCCATACTGGGGAGGGAGAAGCAGGAGGCGCCCTTCCCCCTCCCCGGGATGGAGGAGGATCCGACGAGGAGGTATAGGGTGAACCTCGTCGTCGACAACTCGGAGCTGGAGGGGGCGCCCACCATCCTGGAGCTGAGCCCCACCTACAAGCGCCTCTTCGGCGTCGTCGAGAAGGTCGCCAAGATGGGGGCCCTCTTCACCGACTACACCATGATCAGGGCCGGGTCGGCTCATAGGGCCAACGGGGGCTTCCTCATCCTCCCCGTAGAGCCGCTGCTCTCAGACCCCCTCGCCTGGAGCACCCTGAAGAGGGCGATTATGAACGAGACCCTGGAGATAGAGGACATCGTGGAGCGGCTGGGGCTGCTCTCGACGAAGACCCTCCGGCCTGAGCCCATCCCCTTCGACGCGAAGGTCATCCTCATAGGAAGCCCCTTCCTCTACCTCCTCCTCTACAACCTCGACAGGGAGTTCAGGGAGCTCTTCAAGGTCAAAGCCGAGTTCGACACGGTGATGGATAGGAACCCGGAGAACGTCAAGAAGTATGCCTGCTTCGTCTCAAACCTCTGCAGGAAGGAAGGCTTAAAACATCTGGACGCCTCGGCCGTCGCAGCCGTCGTCGAGTATGGCTGCCGATTGGCGGGGGATCAGCGTAAGCTCTCCACGAGGTTTGCGGATCTCGCCGACGTCATCAGGGAGGCGAGCTTCTACGCCGAGGAGGAGGGAACCCAATACGTCTCCAGGAGGCATGTGGAGAAGGCGTTGGAGGAGAAGGTCTACAGGTCGAATCTGATGCAGGAGAGGGTTAGGGAGATGATTGAGCGGGGTTTCCTCCTCATCGATGTAGAGGGCGAGGAGGTGGGCCAGGTCAACGGCTTGGCCGTCATCGAGCTGGGGGACTACCGCTTCGGCAGGCCCAACAGGGTGACGGCCACCGTCTCCCTAGGCCGAGACGGCATCATCGACATCGAGCGGGAGGCGAAGACGGGTGGGCCGATCCACACGAAGGGCGTCCTCATCCTCAGCGGCTTCCTCAGCGAACGCTACGCCCAGCAGGTCCCCCTGAGCCTCTCAGCTCGACTGGTCTTCGAGCAGAGCTACTCCGAGGTGGAGGGCGACAGCGCCTCCAGCGCCGAGCTCTACGCCCTCCTCTCAGCCCTATCGGGGAGGCCCATCAAACAGGGGATCGCCGTTACGGGCTCCGTCAACCAGAAGGGGGAGATTCAGGCCGTCAGGGGCATCAACGAGAAGGTGGAGGGCTTCTACGAGGTCTGTAAGGCCCTGGGGCTCAACGGCGGGCAGGGGGTCATCATCCCCGAGAGCAACGTCGACAACCTCGTGCTGAGGGACGAGGTCCTAGAGGCGATGGAGAAGGGCCTCTTCCACATCTACCCCGTCAAGACCGTCGACGAGGGCATAGAGATACTCACGGGCGTCAAGGCCGGGGAGAGGCTGCCGGATGGGAGCTATGAGGAGGGATCCATCAACCACCTGATTCAGAGGCGCCTCATCGAGATGGCTGAGAGGATAAAGGAGTATCCCGACTGATCAAGGCTTAAGTACCCCACCGATCTCTCGATGCCCCCTCCATAGGAGGGGGACGTAGAGGTCCTCCTCCCTCCTCGAGCCGTGGGTTCCCTTGACAACCCCGTCGACCACCTCCCCATGCTGCCCATGATCCGCCAGGGCTATGAGGCTGAATCCACGACGCTCAGCGGCCTCGGCTATCGCCCTCAGATGTCTATCACACCTCGCCGCCGCCTCCCTCCCCTCCCGGCTGAGGGGGCCGTATCGATGTCCGGCCTCGTCGACGTCTAGGAGCTGAACCCATAGGAGGTTCACACCCCTCTCCAGGGCCTCCAAGGCGATTCGGCAGACCTCCTCATCCCTGTTGGAGGCCGCTATCCCCGGTTGATCGACGTGGGGTGAGATGAGCATCCCGAGGCTGCTCAGGGCTCTGGCGGCCGTCGCCGAGGTCATCTCCCCCTCCCTCAGGACGTCGAAGACGGTCTCAAGCCTGATGCGCTGGGTTCTCTCCCTGATCCCATGTCTCTCCGGGCCTGCGCCGGTGACCATGGTGGCGAAGTTGACGGGCGTGATCGTGGGGTAGACGGCCCTGATGATGAGGCTGTGGCGCTCGGCGAGGGCGTTGAAGGTGGGCGTCACGGCCTTCACACGCCTCCAAGTGGAGATGCCGAAGGCGTCTAGGACCACGACGGCGAGGTGTTCGACGACGCCTAGAGGCCTGACGGCCTCCGCGATGGCCTCGGCCTCCGCTGAGGAGGGGGGTCTGACGCCTAGAACTCCGCAGACGGTGGGGGCTATGGAGCGCATGTCGTAGGGCGAGGGCGTCGAGGGGATGGGGTCCGTGGAAGGGTCTTCGGATTCGAGCGTCATCTCAGCCTACTCCCAGTAGTAGGGTCTCCTGACGTATCCATAGGCCTCTAGAGCTGCCGTTATGCCCTGCCCGACAGCTGTCCCGATCTGCTTGTAGGGCCTGTTGGTCACGTCTCCGGCGGCGTAGACGCCCTGGAGGTTGGTTCGCTGCCTCTCGTCGACGACGATGTAGCCTCCATCGTCCACCTCGACGCCTGCCTCCCCCGCCAGCCGGCTGTTGGGCTCCCGGCCTACGGAGATGAAGACGGCCTCCACCTCCAGTTCCAGCGGTCTCCTCTCAACTCTCAGCCTCAACCCCTCGACGTATTCCTCCCCCTCGATCTCCTCCACGACGGCGTTGAGGAGGAGTCTCACACCCCTCCCCTCCAGGGCCTCCACCAGCGCCCCCTCAGCCCTGAGGGAGGGCCTCCTGTGGATGAGGGTCACCTCTGAGGCGATCTCGGAGAGGTATAGAGCCTCGGCTGCGGCGGTGTTTCCCCCGCCTACGACGGCCACGGGGCGGCCTCTGAAGAGGGGGCCGTCGCAGAGGGCGCAGTAGCTGACTCCACGGCCCAGAAGCCTCCGCTCCCCTGGAGCTCCCAGCTCCCTATGCCTGGTCCCTGTCGCTATGATGAGGACTTCCCCCTCATAGCTCCCCCCATCGGTCTCCACCCTGTGGATCTCCCCCACCTCCATCTTCAGGGCCTCCTCGGGATACCTGATCTCCGCTCCGGCCTCCACGCACTGCTCCACCATCCTCGCCGCCAGCTCCCGACCCAGGATGCCCCCCGGGAAGCCTGGGTAGTTCTCTATCCTCGGCGCCTCCAGGGTGAGGCCTCCGGGGACGTTGGCCTCCAGTAGAACCGTCTCCAAGCCGCCTCTGGCGGCGTAGAGGCCTGCGGCCAACCCCGCTGGGCCGGCTCCCAGGACGATGAGCTCCCATCTCTCAGCCTTCATCCCATAGGTTTAGGGGGTTGGTGGAGAAGACTTTTCCCCTCCCCCTCCCCCTTTAAAGCGGGTTGGGGCGCTACAGCATCACCAGGGTTAGGGCCAGGGAGGTTCTGGATTCCAGGGGTAACCCCACCGTCGAGGTGGAGGTGGAGACGGAGGGAGGAGCCCACGGGATGGCCTCGGTGCCCAGCGGGGCCTCCTGGGGGCGCCATGAGGCGGTGGAGCTGAGGGACGGCGACCGCCGATTCCACGGCATGGGCGTCCTCAAGGCCGTGTCCAACGTCGTCGAGGTGATCGCCCCCAGGCTTAGGGGCTTGGATGTCCGGGAGCAGAGGGTCATCGACGAGTTGATGATCGAGCTCGACGGAACCGGGAATAAGGCCCGCCTCGGAGCCAACGCCGTCTTGGCCGTCTCCATCGCCTGCGCCAAGGCCGCAGCGGCCTCCCTCGGCCTCCAGCTCTATGAATACGTCGGCGGATTAGACGCCGACCTGATGCCTATCCCCTTCCTCAACGTCATCAACGGCGGGAGGCACGCCGGAAACGAGCTGGACTTCCAGGAGTTCATGATCGCCCCCGTGGGGGCTGAGAGCTTCAGGGAGGCCCTCAGGATGGGGTCAGAGGTCTACCACGAGCTGAGGAGGCTTCTAATCGAGCGGTATGGACGGTCAGCGATAAACGTCGGCGATGAGGGGGGCTTCAGCCCGCCCATGAGGAGGGCTGAGGAGGCCCTAGAGGCCATCCTCTGGGCCGTAGAGGAGTTGGGCTACAGCCGAGTCGTCTCCCCCGCCCTCGACTCGGCGGCCTCCACCCTCTACGGCCCAGAGGGCTATAGGATCGCCGGCGGCCTCCTCAGCCGGGGGGAGCTCCTCGACTACTACGAGGAGCTGGTGAGGGTGTATCACATCATCTCCATCGAGGACCCGTTTCAGGAGGAGGACTTTGAGGGCTTCGCCGAGGCGACGAGGCTTCTCGGCATCCAGGTCGTCGGCGACGACCTCTTCGCCACCAACGTGGAGAGGCTTAGGAGGGGCATCGATATGGGGGCTGCCAACGCTCTACTATGGAAGGTGAACCAGGTGGGGACGCTGACGGAGGCCCTGGAGGCGGCGGAGCTGGCGATGAGCAGCGGCTACGGGGTGATGGCCTCTCATCGATCCGGGGAGACGGAGGACCCCTTCGTCGCAGACCTCTCCGTCGCCCTCGGCTGCGGCCAGATAAAGGCTGGAGCCCCCTGCCGGGGGGAGCGCACGGCGAAGTATAACAGGCTGCTCCGCATCGAGGAACGCCTGGGGGGTAGGGCCCGCTACCCCAGGGGGCTGCCGCGAAGGCTTTAAATGGTTGTCTAGGGGAGTTTGAGTCAATATCGGTGAATTCCATGACCCTTTGCGTAGCCGTCATCGGGGCGGGCGTCATCGGCGGAGCCATCGCCCGCCGCCTTATGGAGAGCCGTGCGGCCGATAGGGTGATAGCCACCAGGAGAAGGGTTGAGAGGCTCAGGCCGCTGGAGGAGCTGGGCGTCGAGGCGACGAGGGATAATCGCTGGGCTGCCGGGGAGGCCGACGTGGTCTTCCTCTGCGTCAAGCCCAACGACGTGGCCGCCGTCCTCAGGGGTGTCGAAGACCTGGTGGAGGGTAAGCTCGTCGTCTCCACCGCAGCCATCATCCCCCTCAGCTACTACCGCTCCATCGCCCCAGGGGCCAGATATGTGAGGACCATGCCCAACATCGCAGCCCTCGTCGGCGGGGCCTTCACGGCCTACGCCTGCGATGAGGTCGTCACGGAGGAGGATAGGGAGCTGATCCATCGGCTGCTCTCCACCCTGGGAACCTGCGAGGAGGTGGAGGAGAAGTATCTCGACGCCATCACGGGCCTCAGCGGAAGCGGGCCGGCCTATATAGCCATAGTCATCGACGCCCTCCTCTACGCCGGGCTGAAGGTGGGTCTCCCACGGGAGCTGGCGCTCCGCTCCTCAGCCCAAGCCGTCCTGGGGACGGCGAAGCTGGTGTTGGAGGGCAGCCTCGACACCTCGAAGGTGAAGGAGATGGTCACCACCCCCGGCGGGACGACCATCGAGGGCATCTACCAGCTGGAGGACTCGGGCATCATGACCGCCTTCATGAGGGCGGTGGAGTCGGCGACGGAGAAGTGTAGGCTGCTCCGAGAGCGCCTAGGCCTGGAGTGACGAGAGGCTTAAAGGCTGACGTTAAATCATTATCTGGGATCAACTGTGGTTTACGATCTCCTCATAAGAGGCGCCAAGATCGTCGACGGAGCCGGTGGACCCTGGTTTAGGGGGGATATAGCCGTAGAAGACGACGCCATCGCGGCCGTCGGGAGATTGAGGGGCGTCGAGGCGGAGAGGGTTATCGACGCCGAGGGCTTGGTGGCAGCGCCCGGCTTCATAGACCCCCACAGCCACGCCGACGCCGTCGCCCCCGTCTTCCCGGAGATGGAGAGCCTGGTGATGCAGGGGATCACCACCGTCATCGCGGGGAACTGCGGCTCCAGCCTGGCGCCCGTGAACCCGGAGTTGAGGGAGTTGATGGAGCGTCAGGCGAAGAGGTGGCTGCCGCCGGCGTTGGAGCTGAAGATCACCTGGACCACCTTCGACGAATACCTAACTGAGATGGAGGGGCGGAGGCTCGGCGTCAACATGGCGCATCTCGTCGGCCACGGCTCCATAAGGGTGGCGGCGATGGGCTATGAGGCCCGGGAGCCGACGGCGGAGGAGCTGGAGGAGATGAGGAGGCTGACAGCTGAGGCGATGGAGGCCGGAGCCTACGGGCTGAGCACAGGCCTCATCTACCCCCCAGGATGCTTTGCGAAGACGGAGGAGATCA
This sequence comes from Candidatus Bathyarchaeota archaeon B23, assembly GCA_001593875.1. Taxonomy (GTDB): domain Archaea; phylum Thermoproteota; class Bathyarchaeia; order TCS64; family B23; genus B23. The sequence continues at coordinate 9,057 of LUCA01000003.1, read as the reverse complement.
TAGAGCTGGCTAAGGTGGCAGCCCGATACGGCGGCGTCTACGCCTCCCACATCAGAGGCGAGGGGAAGGCCCTCCTAGAGGCCGTGGGGGAGGCGATACGCATAGGGGAGGAGGCGGGGCTGCCGGTGGAGATATCACACCACAAGGCTGCGAGCAGGGAGATGTGGGGTAAGAGCACGGAGACCCTGAAGATGATGGAGGAGGCCCGCCGGCGGGGCGTCGACGTCACCTGCGATCAATACCCCTACAGGGCTGGGGCGACGAGCCTCGCAACCCTGCTGCCCCCCTGGGCCCATGAGGGGGGGATGGAGAAGCTGCTGGAGAGGCTTAGGGACCCTGAGCTCCGTGAACGTATGCGCCGAGACGTCGAGAGGGGGCTGCCGGGGTGGGAGAACTTCGTCGAGGAGCTGGGGTGGGAGAACATCTACATCTCCCACGTCCAGACGGAGAGGAACAAGGCCGCTGAGGGGAAGAACCTCGTCGAGGTGAAGGAGCTTCGAGGGGACCCAGATGAGTTCACGGCGGTCGTCAACCTCCTCCTCCAGGAGGAGGGGGCTGTGGGCATGATCATCTTCGCCATGGATGAGGAGGATGTGAGACGCATCCTGAGACATCCCCTCCAGATGGTGGGGACCGACGCCCTCAGCGCCTCGCCCAGGGGGCCGATGTCCCACGGCAAGCCTCATCCAAGATACTACGGCACCTATCCCAGGGTGCTGGGCCGCTACGTCAGGGAGCTGGGCCTCCTCACCCTGGAGGAGGCGGTGAGGAAGATGACCTCCGCCCCCGTTCGCCCTCCGGGACCGAGGCCTCCTCAGACCAGGCTTCAAGGCCGACATCGTCCTCTTCAACCCCAAAACCATCATCGACAAGGCCACCTTCGAGAATCCACATCAATTCCCGGAGGGCATCGAATACGTCATAGTCAACGGCGTCGTGGAGGTCGCCGACGGCGAGCTGACGGGAGAGCTGGGTGGGAGGACGCTGAGAAAAAGGTAGGTCTAACTCTCCCCTTTTTACTCCAGGTATCTCCCCATATGGACCGGCGTGGCGTGGATCAGCGGCAGGTCCCTCATCGTCTTCAGCCCCGGCTCTGCCTTGATGACGATGGGTATCATGTTGGTGATGACGCCGATGGTTCCGAAGTCCCCATGGACGCAGGGCGATATCTTCTGATGGATCGGAGGGACGCCGTCGATGGTGACGCTGTCATACTCCTCCTCAGCCCCGATGTAGGCCCTGAAGTCCAGGGTGATGGCCTTCTCGCCGCCCATGATGCCGTGGGCCTTCTGCCTCAGGCCTGCGTTATACCCCTTAGGCACCTCGACGTAGTCGCTCCTCACGTCTCTCTCGAGGACGACGGGCTCGACGGGCTCCACCTCTATGCGGTCTAGGACCCAGCCGAGGGTGTCGGCGATCATCCCGATGGACTGAACCAGGCCGACGTGGCCGGTGATCTCGCCGCCCTCGATCTTCTTCTTGAACTCCTCCACGGTGAGCCCCGCCCCGATCTTCTTCTGGAAGGGGATGCGCCTCGTCGCCGCATCCATCTGCCTCACCACCTCAACTCGGTTGATCTCGACGCAGACGCCGGTCAACAGCAGCGGCAGCGTATCCATGAGGAAGCCGGGGTTTATGCCGGTCCCCACCAGCGTCGCCCCCTGCTCCTTGGCTAGCTCATCGAGCTTCTCCGCGTAGGCCCTCCCCTCCTCGGTGGCGTAGGGGAAGGCCAATTCCTCGCAGGTGGAGACGACGTCGACGCCGTGCTTCAGTATCCCCTCGAACTGTTGGTAGGTGTCCCTGAGGTAGGACAGGGTGGCGTGGACGACGACGTCGGGCTTCGTCGATGAGAGCACCTCGTCGACCTTTTCGGAGACCACTACGCCTATGGATTCCCTGCCCAGTAGTTCCCCCAGGTCTTTGCCCACCTTGTTGGGGTCGATGTCTATGGCGCCGACGGTCTCGACGCCCTCCTTGGAGAGGAGGTGGTCGGCGATCTTCCTCCCTATGACGCCTACACCATAAGAGACAACCCTAATCGTCTTCAACTCTCATCCCTACTCCATGCGTCTCAACCCCTTAAAGGGTTTAGCTTCGTCGCACAGGGGAGATGAGCGGGGGAGATCAGGTTAGGCCTTGAGCTCCACCCTCTCCCTCAGCCTCTCCCTAGCCTCCCTCGGGACTCTGCCCAGCCTCCTAATCCGCTCCACGTATTCGTCGATGAAGCGGGGCAGCATCTTGTAGATGGGTAGATACATGGGCTTGAAGTGGAGGCGTTCCTCCTCAACGCCCAGCGCCCTCAACTCCTCCCTCATCTCCTCTACAAGCCTCTCCGTCAGCTCGGCTCTGGCGGTGCCCTCCGCCTCGCAGATCATCACCCCATCGGCCCCGAGGGCCAGCGCCCCCAGGAGAAGCCTCCCCTCCAGCAGGGCCGTCGAGGGGATCCTCACGATCCTCATGGCCGTGGAGTAGCTGAGCCTCGCCGTCCCGGCGCTGTCAGCCGCCGTATAGCTGATCTCGTCGTCGAAGAGGCCGACGACGACGGGCTCCTCAGCCCCCGAGATGAGGGCCTCCACCTCGCTCAGAAGCCCCTCAGCCGTGTAATTCGGCAGCCTCAGGGCCCCCCTCGGGCATCGGGAGACGCAGGCCCCGCAGCCGTCGCAGGAGACCAGGTCGACCCTAGGCGTCTCATCCTCCAGCTTTATGGCGTCTAGGGGGCAGACCTCGACGCAGACGCCGCAGCCGTCGCATCCGCCGACGTAGATGGGCTTATAGGGGCTTAGCCTCAGACGGCCCTCGCCCAGGAGCTCGTAGGCCTTGGAGGCGGCGGCCATGGCGTCCACCACGGATTCATGGATGTCCTTCGGGCCCAGGGCTGCGCCGGCGGCGTAGACGCCCCTCCTCAGCGTCGAGATGGGGTCCAGCTTCGGATGCCTAGGGGCGACGAAGAGGTCCTCGCCGAGGGGGATTCCCAGCTTGGAGGCCAGCTCCTCCAGGCCCCTGGAGGGGATGAGGGCGGGGCAGAGGACGACGAGGTCAACCCGGTTTCTGATGAGGAGGCCGGTGTCTATGTCCTCGGCTGTGATCCCCATGCCCCCCTCGGTGATCTCCACCTCCCCGGGTCTGCCATGGATGAACTCGACGCCCCTCTCCCGGGCCTCGGCGTAGAAGGTCTCGAAGCCTCGGCCCGACATCCTCATGTCGGTGTAGTAGACCCAGATCTTGAGGTAGGGGAGATACTCCTTGAGGAGTATCGCCTGCTTGATGGTGTAGGGGCAGCAGACGGCGCTGCAGTAGGGCACACCCCTATGGGGGTCTCGGGAGCCGGCGCAGAGGATGTAGGCGACGCTCTTCACCCTCCCTCCGTCGCTCCTCCTCAGCACCCGGCCCTCAGCCAGCTCCCGCTCTATGAGGCGCTCCAGCTGAAGCGAGGTGACGACGTCGGGGTGCTCGGGATGGTAGTTCCTCAACCTCTCGGCGTCGAGGAGGTCGAAGCCGGTGGCGACGATGATGGCTCCGACCCGGAGCTCCTCGACTCGCTCAGGCTCATCGAGGTCTATGGCATCGGCTGGGCAGGCCTCCACGCAGGCCCCGCAGCGGGTGCAGTGCTCGAAGTCGACGGCGTAGGAGGAGGGGACCGCCTGGGGGAAGGGGAGGTAGATGGCCTTACGCCTGTAGAGGCCCTCCTCAAACTCGTCGGGGACCTCCACGGGGCAGACGGAGGCGCAGCGGCCGCACTTCAGGCATCGCTCAGCGTCGACGCCCCTGGGCTTGACCCTCACGGCGACGTTGAAGTCCCCCGGCCCCCCCGAGACCGACGCCACCTCGGCGTTGGTGATGACCCTGATGCGGGGGTTGGCCTCCACCTCGGCCATCTTAGGGCTGAGGATGCAGGGGGCGCAGTCCAGCGTCGGGAAGGTCTTGCTGAGCTGGGCCATCCGGCCGCCGATGCTGGGTCTCCGCTCGACGAGGTGGACGTCGAGCCCCGAGGCCGCCACCTGCAGCGAGGCCGTTATGCCGGCTATGCCCCCGCCGACGACGAGGACCTCTCGGCGGACCTCCACCTCCACCTCCTCCAGCGGCTCTAGCGCCCTGGCCCTATTGATGCCGGCCTTGATGAGGCTGAGGGCCTTCTCCGTCGCCCCCTCCCTATGGACCCAGCTGCACTGCTCCCGGACGTTGACGTGGACCAGCAGGTGCCTATTCAGCCCCGCCTCCTCGACGGCCCTCCTGAAGGTCTCCTCATGCATATGCGGCGAACAGCAGGCGACGACGACCTTCTCCAGCTTCCTCCTCCTTATGGCCTCCCTGATCATCTCCAATCCGGGCTTGGAGCAGAGGAAGTCGTGGACCCTGGCGACGGCGACATCCGCCTCGCCTTTAACGATGTCTCTCACCTTATCGCAGTCGACGGTGCCGGAGATGTTCCCTCCACATCGGCAGATGAAGACGCCTATCATCTCGCCCCCACCTTCTCCAGCAGCCCCTCAACGCTGACGGCGTTGAGGTCGAAGCCCAGCTCCTCCGGCTTCAAGCCCAGGGCGAGGCCTAGGAGCTGGGGGTAGTAGAGCACGGGCACCCTCCCCTCCTCCAGGATGAGGGTTTGATATCGGTCGTACATGATGGCGCAGAAGGGGCAGATGAGGATGAGGGCGTCCACCCCGAGGTCTGAGAGCCTCCTCAGCTTTCCCGCAGCCATCTCCCTCGCTATCCGCTCCGACATCGCTAGGAGGGCGCCCCCGCAGCACTCCATCTTCCCGGGATAGTCGACGCTCTCAGCCCCCGTCGCCTCCACCAGCTCGTCTAGGCTGCGGGGCCTCTCAGGGTCCTCGAAGCCTTCATAGACCTCTGAGGGCCTCATGTAGTGGCAGCCGTAGTGGACGGCCACCCTCAACCCCTCCAGGGGCCTCTCCACGGCCTCCCTGATCCTCTCCAGGCCCACCTCCTCGTGGAGCATCCTGGCGTAGTGGAGCACCCGGGGGGTTTCACCCCCATACTCGACGCCCAGCTCCCCCTTCAACACCCTATTCACCCTCCTCAGCACTCCCTCCTCACGGCTGAGGAGCCACCGAGCCTTGACGAGGGACTCGGCGCAGGCCGAGCAGAGGGCGACGATGTCCAGCCCCTCCTCAGCTGCGATCCTCAGATTCTGGGCCGCCATCGCCAGCGCCCTCACCCTGTCCAGGGGCTCTAGGGGGAAGCCGCAGCAGCCGAAGGGTAGGTCTATGAACTCCACGCCCAGGGCCTCGGCGACGGCTCTGGAGGACTGCTCATAGTTCATCTGCCTCGCCGGGGTGGTGCATCCCAGGAAGAGGGCGTACCTCATGGCTTCGCCCCCGTAAGCCTCTTCACGAATCCGGGCTCGGCCTCGATCTGGGGTAGTCCTCGGTCGGTCCTCTCCTCGGCTGTGAAGTCGTCGATGGGGTAGAGCCTGCCGGCTTCGGAGAGGAGCCTCCGGATTCGCTTCATGGGCTCTGGGATGTAGCCCTCCTCCACGGCGAGGTTCCTCAGAGCCGTCATCACCTCCGGTATCCTCACCCCCTGGGGGCACCTCTCCCCGCAGAGGAAGCACATGGAGCAGAGCCAGATGTACTCGCTGCTGAGGGTTAGCCGCTTCAGGCCGAGGCGGGCCATCTTCACCAGCCTCCTGGGGTTGAAGCCGGCCTCTATGCCGATGACGGGGCAGCTGGCCGAGCAGACGCCGCACTGGAAGCAGGCGAGGTGGCTCTCATCGAACTCTCCCTTGAGCTTCCTTAGAAAGCGGGCGTCGAACTCCCCCACGTCGACGAACATCTCACCAATTAGAGATCAGAGCCGTAAAAAGGATTTGTAGCTACTCCAGGGCCGTGGAGATCAGCTCGGCGATCTCCATCACCTTGAAGCCCTCCGGCAGCTCCTCGCCCCTGAACATGGAGTGGCAGTGGGGGCACGCCACGATGAGGGCCTCAGCCCCCGTCTCCAGGGCCTCCCTCAACCTCAGAGCGCTGATCCTCTCGCCCCCCTCCACCTCGTAGAAGGCTTGGCCTCCTCCTCCACCGCAGCAGAGGGCTTTTAAGCCGTTTCTAGGCATCTCCAGAAGCCTCAACCCCTCCACGGCCTTGAGGATGTCCCTCGGCTCCTCGACGACGCCGTTCCAGCGGCTGAGGTAGCAGGGGTCGTGGTAGGTCACCTTCAACCCCTCGGCCTTGAGCCTGATGAGGCCCCTGGAGACGATCTCGTGGAGGGCCTCGACGTGGCTCTCCACCTGGAGGGCGTAGCCGTAGCCCCTATACTCGTTCTTCAGGGCGTTGTAGCAGTGAGGGCAGCTGGTGAGGATGCCCCTGAACCTATACCTGGAGAGGAGCTCCGAGACCATCTTGGCCGACTCTAGGAACATCAGCTCGTCGCCCACCTTCCTCGCCGGCTCCCCGCAGCAGACCTCCCCCTCGAGGATGGCGACCCTCAGCCCCGCCCTCTTCAACACCCTCAGCAGGGCCTCAGCCCCCCTCCTCAGCTCGGGGTCGTAGGCCACGGCGCATCCCATCCAGTAGAGGTAGTCGTACTCCTCCCCCTCCACAGCCCACTCGGCTAGGTCCTCATCTACGAGGCTCCTCAGCCACCCCTCCCTCTCCCTCGACGGGAAGCCGTAGGGATTGCCCCTCGACATGATGTTGTAGGAGAGCTCCTGAATCTCCCTGGGCACCTCCCCCCCGGAGGCGTAGAGGCCCCGCCTCAGGTCGATGATGGTCTCCACCTGGTTGAGCAGCAGGGGGCACTCGGCGACGCAAGCCCCACAGGTGACGCAGGACCAGACGGCCCTGGCCTCAACCCTCTCGGGGGTGAGGGCCTCCTCCCACAGTCCTCCATACATCGCCCCCCTGAGGGCCGTCATCACCTCCATCGGCGATAGGGGCTTGCCGCTCATCCTCGCCGGACAGGCCTCATGGCATCGGGCGCACTCGACGCAGGAGTCGTAGTCCAGCCTCTCCCTCCAGTCGGCCTCCGACAGCTTGGAGACGCCGAGGGTACCGCCCTCCTCGACGATCCTGTAGATGTCGGGGAGGGGCTTGAAGGCGTTGGGCTCCTCAAGCCTTGAGAGGAGGAGGTTGAGGAAGCCGCCTACGAGGAGGTGGGAGAGCTTCGTGTAGGGCATCAAGGCCATAGTCCCCATGGCCAAGAGGAGGTGTAGAACCCAGAGGGACCTGTAGAGGGCCCTGATGGACGCCTCGGGCCACCCCGCGAAGAGGCTTGAGATGGGGGTCCCCACGGGCGTCCAGAGGCCGATCCAGGGTCTGCGGATGGCCGCCGTCATGAGGCCTTCGAGGAGGAAGCCGGTGATGAGGATGGCGAGGAGGTCCAGGAGGATGAGGTAGTCCCCCAGCCCTGTGGGGAGCTCCTCCTTGAGGCCTAGGGCCCTCCTCGCCAGGGCCATGAGGACGCCGACGACGGCGAGGAATCCGGCGATGTCGGCCATCAGCTTGAAGTAGAGGTATCTGGAGCCGGTGAGGATGGAGCCGTGGAAGAGGTAGTAGTCGACGCTCCTCGTCACCGTCGCCAGGCCTAGGCCCAGGAAGCCGACGAGGAGGGCGAGGTGCATCAGCCCCGCGTAGGCCTCGGCGACCACCCTCAGCTGCAGCAGCCCGTAGAGGAGCAGCCTCCCCATGCGGGTTAGGGGCCTATCGAGTCGGGGTCTCTCGCCGCCGTGGGTCCAGAGCCTCCAACGCCTGTAGAGGTCGTGGAGGATGGCGGCGACGGCGACGGCTGCGAGGGCGTAGACTAGGATCTTCAGGTCCTCCACGTAGAGGAAGTGCACAACTTTCTGAAGCTCCTGAAACATCATCGACAACTCAGCACAATTCACCCTAAAGAGTTTTATAGGTTTTTAGTCTCCACCTTTAAATCCAGAAGTCCACATAATGTGGAGGTCTCCAGGCCAGGGATGGCGATGGGAGCATACATCCTATCGAAGGGGCGTCTCGACGAGTTCGTGCACCACCTCCAGAAGGCCTACAGGGTCTACGGCCCCGTGAGGCGGCGATACGACCACGCCTTCCAAGAGGTCTCATCGGCTGAGGAGATGGATCTGGGTTATCGGTCGACGACTCTGCCGCCGAAGAGGCTCCTCCACCTCCGGGCGGAGATGCTGAGGTGGAGGGATGGCGACCTGGAGGTCGTGGAGCCGGGGGTGGATCGCCCCCTCCTCCTCTTCGCCGTCCACCCCTGCGACCTCAACGCCCTCCTCCGGATGGACGGCTTCTTCTCCAGGGCCTACAGGGACCCCTACTACTGGAGGCTGAGGGAGGCCTCCGCCATCATCGCCCTAAACTGCCTGGAGCCTGGGGAGACCTGCTTCTGCCTCAGCCTCGGCACGGGGCCTGAGGCGAGGGAGGGCTACGACCTCCTCCTCACCGACCTGGGGGACCGCTATCTCCTGGAGGTGGGAACCCCGAAGGGGGAGGCGATGATCAGGGGTTTGGAGCTCCCAGGGGCCTCCAAGGCCGACCTGGAGGAGAGGAGGGGCCTCCTCGAGTCGGCTAAGAGGCGCTTTAAGAGGCATATCGACGTGGAGGGCCTCCCCGAGTTGGCTGCTGAAAGCCTAGACCACCCCGTCTGGAGGATGCTGGGCGAGGAGGGCGGATTAGCCGGCTGCACCTCCTGCCTCTCCTGCGGGAGCTGCAGCCTCGTCTGCCCCACCTGCTACTGCTACGAGGTCTACGACGCCGTGGACCCCGATCTGAGGGGTGGGGTGAGGTATAGGGAGCTTCACTCCTGCCAGCTCCTGGAGTACGCCGAGGTAGCGTTGGGCGGAAACTTCAGGGCTGAGCGGTGGAGGCGGGTGAGGCAGTGGATGCTCTGCAAGTTTGGGGCGGCAGCCGGAGGCCTCTACACCTCCTGCGTCGGCTGCGGCCGATGTCTAAGGCTGTGTCCAGCGGGCATCGACCTGACAGCGGTGGCTGAGGCGCTGAGGGGAGATGGAGTTGGAGAACCCTTTCCAGCTTAGGAGAGCCGTCATAGAGGGGATTCGGGGGGAGACCTCGGACACGAGGACCTACGCCCTCAAACCCCTCGACGGCGACT
>LUCA01000071.1 GCA_001593875.1 Candidatus Bathyarchaeota archaeon B23 | reverse complement strand
CTGAGGCCGGCTCGCATCCTATTCCACAGCGATCTACGACGGCCTTCGCATCCATGATCTCCTGATCCGAGACCTGCTCCACCACGCCCCCGCTCCACCTGATCGCCCTGAGGGCCCTCCTCCAGTTCACAGGCCTCCCGATCCTGATGGCTGAGGCGACGGTTCTCGGATTCTCCAGGGGCTGAAGCTCCGTGCCTCCCCCCCTCCAAAGCCTGTAGAAGGGGTTGGCCCCCTCGGCCTGGATCGCCGCCAGGCGGGGAGGTTCGTCGACGAGGCCCAGCTCCACCATCTCCCTCAGGGCCTTGCCGAAGGCGGAGGTGTTTCCGAGATTCCCAGCCGGCAGGACGACCCAGTCTGGAGGCCTCCAGCCTCGCTGTTGGAGCAGCTCCAGGAGGATGGCCTTCTGGCCCTCCAGCCTCCAGGGATTTATCGAGTTGAGGGGGTAGAGGCCGAGGGCCCTTACAGCCTCCTCCAGTAGGCGCATGGCGGCGTCGAAGCCCCCCTCCACCTGGAGGACTCGGGCTCCGTAGGCGACGGCCTGGGCCAGCTTCCCGTAGGCCACTCCCCCCTGGGGGATGAGGACGATGCAGCGCATCTCAGCCTGGGCGGCGTAGGCGGCGAGGGAGGCGGAGGTGTTCCCCGTGGAGGCGCAGACGACGGTCTCCACGCCTAGGCGCCTCGCCTCGGAGATGCCGACGGTCATCCCCCGATCCTTGAAGCTGCCCGTCGGGTTCTCCCCCTCATGCTTCACCCAAAGCCTCTGGAGGCCTACGTAGGCTGAGAGGCCTCCATGCCTGTAGAGATTCGTGTTTCCCTCCCCTCGAGAGACGATGAGGCGCTCCTCGATCCCGGGGTGGATCAACTCCTTGAACCTCCAGACGCCGCTGTTGTAGGGGGGAAGCCTGGCGCCTAGCCTGCCGTCGAAGAGGGAGGGGGTGAGACCCTCGTCGAGGTCGTGCTCCACCTCCAGCAGGCCGCCGCAGAGGCATCTCACCCTCCTGCCCGGGGGATATCGCCTCCCGCAGAGGCCGCATCTAAACCTAGAGCTCATCTAGGACCCTCACACCGGTGCTGCTGGGCTTGGAGTAGTAGAGGGTGCTCTCAACCCCAGCCTCCTGGAAGGCGTCGGCCATCGCTCTCCCCACCTCCTCCGGGTTGCCGCCGACGGCGAAGAGGGAGGGGCCTCCGCCGGCTATGGAGCATCCCAGGGCTCCGGCCTCCAGGGCTGCGGCCTTGACGCCGTAGAAGTTGGGGATCATCCTCGCCCTGTGGGGCTCGATGAGCCTGTCGCAGATGCTCTCGCCGAAGAGCCTCGCATCGCCCAGGGCTGCGGCCGCCGCCATCCTAGAGGCGTAGGCGAGGTTGGCCGCCGCCTCCCTCAACGCCACCTCCCTTGGGAGGAGCCCCCGGGCCAGCCTCGTCTTAAATCTCGGGGACGGCGATGGCGATCTCCAGCTGAGGGGGGTCTAGCCTCAGAACCTCATAGTCGCCTGAGACGATGGTGAAACCCCCCAGGAGGGAGGCCGAGACGTTGTCGGCGTGGGGGCTCCCCGAGACGGCCTCCTCGCCCACGGCCGCAAGCCTCACCAGCTCCCAGATTGGAAGCCTCAAGTCCAGAAGCCTCATGGCGGCGTAGGCGGCTGCGGCGGCTGAGGCCCCCGAGGAGCCCAGCCCCCTACCAGGTGGAACCCCCTTCGCCATCTCCACGTGGAAGCCGCAGGGCAGCCTGAGACGCCTAAGGAGATATCTAAGCACCGCCCCGGCGCTGTTGGCCCTCGGATCCCTAGGGATCAAGTCGGCGTCGACCCCCCTCACGGAGATGTGGACGACCCTCTCCTCCATCAGCTCAAGCCTCAGAACGTCGCCGAGGCCCTCGAGGGCGAGGGCGAAGACGTCGAAGCCCGGTCCGAGGTTGGCTATGGAGGCTGGGGCGTAGACCTCAATCTGTTTCTAGGCCACCTCTCACCTCGGACACCCAGCGCACCTTTAGAGGGCTTGAAATCCATATAAGTTTTCTGGATCATCGAAAGAGGTATAGGGCTAGGGGCCTATCTCCCCATGTATGGTTAGGGCAGCCGTCCTGAAGGAGGTTGGGAGGCTAGAGGTGGAGGACTTCCCCAGACCGGAGGTGGGGGGCAAGGCCCTCTTGATGAGGGTGGAGCTCTGCGGAATCTGCGGCACCGACATCCACCTCTACCACGGTCGGCTGAGGGTTCCGCTGCCGATAATACCCGGCCACGAGTTCGTCGGCAGGGTGGAGGAGATCGACGACGAGGCCCGAGGCCTGGAGGTTTTGGGCAACCCCCTCTCTGAGGGAGACCTCATCACCGTCGTCCCCGGGACCAGCGCCTTCTGCGGCGCCTGCTACTACTGCCGCTTCGTGCCCCAACGGCCGACGCTCTGCCAGAATCGGAGGGTGCTCGGCGTCAACATGAGCTGTCGGCAGCCGCCTCACCTCTACGGCGGCTGGTCGGAATACCTCTACGTCGACGCCGGCCACTGGTGGGTCTACAGGGTGCCAGAGGGGATGCCGCCGGAGGTGGCGGTGCTGACGGAGCCCATGGCCGTCTCGACTCGGGCCCTGGAACGGGCCTTCGAGCCTGGATTCCCCACCGCCGGTGAGGGCTTCGGCCTCGGGTCGACGGTCGTCGTCCAGGGCGTGGGCCCCATCGGGTTGTTGGCCGTCGCAGCGGCCAGGCTGATGGGAGCCGGCCTCATCATCGCCGTCGACGGCATAGATCGGAGGCTGGAGATGGCTGAGCGGATGGGCGCCGACCACACCATCGACCTCAAGGCCTATGGGACGATGGAGGAGCGGGTGGCGGAGGTGGAGAGGCTGACCGGCGGCGTGGGGGCCGACGTCGTCGTCGAGTGCGCCGGAGCTCCAGCCGCCTTCCCCGAGGGCATAGCGATGACGAGGCGTGGCGGACGCCTCATAGAGGTGGGCCACTTCACCGACCCAGGCGGCGTCGAGATCAGGCCTCACCTCATCTGCTGGAAGGACATCGACATCCTGGGCTGCTGGGCCTACCCCCCAGCGCAGTTCCGCAAGGCCCTCAAGGCCCTGGAGATGGGCCTAGGGGAAGAGCTCCCCCTCAAGGAGCTCGTCACCGACCGCTTCAAGGTGGAGGAGGCCCCGGAGGCCCTGAGCTACGCCGAGGGGCGGGAAGGCCTAAAGGTGGCGATAACGCCCTAGAGAAAAGCTTAATACAACGCCTCCACCCTCAACAAATCCGGGTGTAGGCCCAGGGGGAGGGACACCCATCATCCTCCGCCGGGGTCTCCTAGCCAGGTAGGGAGCAGGCCTGCTAAGTCTGTGGCCCCCACGGGCCGCGTGGGTTCAAATCCCACCCCCGGCGCCACTAAAAAACTTTGTTAAAAAAGAAAAATTGCCTTATCATTATGAGTTGGCAGTCTACATAAAAAAGTCTCACTGGAGAAGTTTTCATTTAGTTAATTTATGAAAAACTAATTTACAAAAATTTATTAATTCCCATTTCAACCTCTGTAAATGAAGATGAAATTATTAGGTTTGTTGGTATTAATTTCTATGGTGATAGTAACAATTGGCTCCGTTGAGCCATTAGTATGGTATGAATATGAGAACATTTCTGGTGAATTATACTATGGACAATCTGATCATTATGGCCCAAGAGAACCCTATGCCGTCAAGGTAAAGATGAAAAAAGTTGAACCTGCTGGAACTAAAGTTAGAGTGGCGATAATAGTTAACGGGGTGAAAAAGTGGCGTGGTTATCTTGGATCAGGAGAAAGTTCACCAACAATCACTTGTAATGATCAAGAGACTGTCATAGATGTATATAATACCCTATACGGATACGTAAAGTATAAAGGACGTATAACATGGATTATGCACTAAAATGAAACCCTCTATTTTTCTTCAGAGTTTGATTTTATGTTTATTGATTGGATTAATCTTTGTTTTAGGATTTTACATTAATCTGTATCATAGGTTTGAGGTTCAAAAAAGGGTTATTCAGAGTCAGCAGGAGGAGATTAGAACACTGCGAGATAGACTTGATCAGCTGGCTCCTCTCCTTGAACTTGTAAATATATCTATGAGAAATCCTCCCTCTCACTTTGATAGGGGTATTATAATTGTTTCTGGGTATAGTGTTGAGTATTGGAGTATTAAGACCGATCATGGAGTGGAGAGTAATAGGGATTTCTTCGTCGTATTCTATGCTCCAGAAGATAACTTGACTCTTAGAATATCTCTATTTTTCTGGCCTCGAGAGGGCTTAGAGATACCCTTAACCCTCCAGGAGGGAAATGCGTTTCACAACGAGTCTGGCATCAGAGTTGGGAGGAGGGGGAACATAACGATATGGCAGTCCCCCATAATTTGGTCCATGAATACAAGTAGTGTTGGAAGTTACGAGACGACTTTACCCTATAAGGGATGGTATACATTATGTATAACAGGCCCAATTCAAATAGACCGCCCCAATAATGCCTCAAGCCACCCCCATCTCCAGCGCATCCTAAATCCTCAGTATGACTACATCCAGATCAACGTAGATTTCAGACTTCTAAGAGATGATGAGCCGATACTCTTTGCCGTTGATCGTAACCCTCTATAGTTGAGATCCTGAGCAATTTACATAGTATGTTATTTTATTCCAACGCGAGCCTGTTTGGGGCGTCTCCGCCCCTAGGGGAGGTGTCGGTATGGAGATTAGGGAGGTTGGAGTCTTGGCAGTGATGGCGGCGCTCTATGCCGTCTTGGTCATCGTGTTGGCTCCCATCTCCTTCGGCCCTGTACAGCTGAGGGTGGCGGACTGCCTCATACCCCTCTCAGCCCTCCTGGGCTGGCCTGGCATCCTGGGCGTCGCCTTGGGTTGTCTGGTGGGGAACGCCTATTATATGCTGGGGGTCGTCGATGTCTTTTTAGGGCCTGCGGCGAATCTCGTCGCCGCCTGGGTCATCTACCGTCTGAGGTGTAGGCTCCTATTGGGCTGTGTGCTGGCCTCCTTGGTCATCGGCGTTGTGGTCGGCGGATATCTATGGCTCTACTTCCCTCCTCCTGGCGTGTTGGGCGTTGCTCTCCCCTTATGGGCTGGGATGGCTGTGAGCCTCACCCTCAGCAGC
>LUCA01000070.1:3584-7429 GCA_001593875.1 Candidatus Bathyarchaeota archaeon B23 | reverse complement strand
ATAGACCTCCCCCACGCCTTGAACCCCGACGAGGCTGAGCCTCCTCGGCGAGTGGGTTGAGGCTCCATAGGTGTCCTCAGCCCTCACGGCGTAGCCGTCCATCGCCGCCCTGTCGAATGGTGGGACATCCATCTCGGATTCGATGTCCGAGGCCAGAACCCTCCCCCAGGCCTCCTCTAGGGGGACGACCTCGGTCCTCTTTATGGGTTTGACATGTCTCTCGATGAGCCTCAAGGCCTCGGCTCTCGGTATGAGCCTCTTGAAGAGGGTCATCTCCTCACCTCCCAGAGCAGATGCCCTATGAGGGGGAGGATCAACCGTTCCAAGGCCAGCCTGACAGCTCCGACGGAGCCTGGGAGGCAGAAGATGGGCTTACCCCCGGCCACCCCGGCCTTGGCCCTGCTGAGCAGGGCTGCCGCCCCGATCTCCCGGTAGCTCAGAGCCCTGAAGAGCTCCCCGAAGCCGGGGAGCTCCCTCTCCAGGAGGGGATTCACGGCCTCTATGGTCTTGTCCCTGGAGCTGACCCCAGTTCCACCGCTGATGAGGATGGCGTCGACGCCCTCATCCTCCAGATATGCCCTCACACTCTCCCCGATCTCCTCGGGGTCGTTGGGGACGATCCCGTAGGCCACAACCCTATGCCCCGCCCCCTCCAGGAGACTTCTCGCCGTCTTGCCCGTCTCGTCGGTCTTGGGGGTTCTCACGTCGCTGGTAATCAGCAGCGCAAAACCGGCCTCGACCTCCTGGTCTCTCCTATGTTCCTCCATCGCCCTCACCCCTTTAACTTCTCCACCACCTTGATCTCGGCGATACGTGTGTGGGGATACTGGCCCCGCTCATCCTTCTCCAGGTACTTCACCATATCCCAGATGGTGAGGAGGGCCACGGCGACGCCTGTGAGGGCCTCCATCTCCACCCCCGTCTTGTAGTCGGCCACAACCCTACACCTCACCTCGATGTGATCCTCGCCGACGGTGAAGTGGAGCTGTATGGAGGTTACGGGTATGGGGTGGCAGAGGGGTATCAGCTCGGCCGTTCGCTTCACGGCCTGTATCGAGGCCACCTCGGCGACCGTCAAAGGGTCACCCTTCTTCACGGCCCCCTCTCTCACGGCCTTGAGGGTCTCGGGTCTCAGGATGATCCTCCCCACGGCCTCCGCCTCCCTGTGGACCACGGCCTTAGGGGAGATGTCCACCATCTTGACGGGGTCTACGCCCCCCATCGCCTCTCACCCTCCACCCATATCTCCCCCTCGGGGGTGATCTCCCTCTTCCATAGGGGAGTCCTACGCTTTAACTCCTCTAGGACATATCTACAGGCGTCGAAGGCCTCACCCCTGTGGCGGGCCGCCACGAGGATGACGAGGATGGTGTCGCCGACCTCCAGCCGCCCATATCTGTGGAGGACGACCACCTCCTCCACCTCGAACCTCTCCAGGGCCTCAGCCCTGATCCTCTCCAGCTCCTTCAGGGCCATCTCCTCGTAGGCCTCGATCTCCAGGGCCTCCACCGCCGTGCCGGCGGTCTCCCCCCTGACGACGCCTATGAAGGCCGCTATGGCTCCAACCCTCCTACTCCTAAGCCCCTGGAGGGCCTCATCGATAGAGGGTTCCTCTCGCATCAACCTGATCATCTCAACCACCGCTCACCGGCGGGAGGAGGGCGACCACATCCCCCTCCCTCAAACCCCTCTCAGCTGAGGCGTACTCGGCGTTCACAGCCACCATTATCCCCTCCGCCCCCCTTAAAGCCTCATGGCGGCTCTTCAGGGCTTCCAGTAGGGTTGAGACCAGGGCTCCCTCCGGGAGCTCCACCACCTCCTCCCCGACGCCGAGCAACGCCCTCAGCCGGGCGAAGTAGAGCACCCTAACCCTCACCTTCAACACCCCAGTAGGGCCTCCTCCGCCTCACGGCCTCTAGGAAGGCCTCCCTCATACTTCCACCCGGGTTCCCCGACCCCAGGAGGGGGAGGAGGTCGACGAGGTTGTCATCCCTCATCAGGCAGGGCTTGAGATACCCATCCGAGGTCAACCTGAGCCGGTGGCAGTGGAGGCAGAAACCGGGGTTCGAGGTGGGTCTCACCACCTCCACCACTGCCCCATCCTCCAAGTGGTAGCGCTTACGGCCCTGCTCCCTCCGCTTCTCAACCCTGACGGCCTCGGCCTCCAGGGCCTCCTCTAGGGGCTTCAGGTCGAGGTGGAGACGCCTCCAGACGGTGGCCCCCCTCCTCAGGGGTTGGAGCTCTATCAGCTGGAGAGTTGCCCCCACCTCTCTGGAGTACTCGACGAAGGCCGGCACCTCATCCGAGTTGAGGCCCTTCAACATCACGACGTTTATCTTCAGCGGCGTCAGCCCCGCATCCAAGGCGGCCTCCACTCCCCGCTTCACCCTCCCCAGGGCGTCGACGCCTGTGATCTCCCTGAAGACCTCCCTCCTCAGCGAGGGGAGGCTGACGTTCACCCTGCCGAGCCCCGCCTCCACCAGCACCTCGGCCACCCCCTCCAGGCGGGAGCCGTTGGTTGTCATGGAGACCTCCTCCGCGTGGGATGCTATGGCCTCGACGACGTCGGGTAGGTCCTCGCGGAGGAGGGGCTCGCCGCCGGTGATCTTGAATCTCACGATGCCGAGGGAGACCGCTGCGGCGGCGATCCCCCCGATCTCCCCGACGGTCAGCTCCCTCCTCGGATTCGACTCGCCCTCCCTGTGGCAGTAGAGGCAGTGGAAGTCGCAGCGCTGGGTGACCGCAACCCTGAGGGTCTCTATCTCCCTACCGTAGGGGTCGACGAGGGTTGTGGGGGGATGGGGCGCCACGGAAGCCATTTATCGATGTAAATGGATAAAGATATCGGTCTCACTCCTCAGCTGAGGGGCGGATCGAGGGCAGATACCTCTCCACGGCCTCCCTCACCTTCATCAGGGCCTCGACGAAGTCCTCGGGCTTCATGCCGGGGGTCTGAACCCCCATCTCCCTGTAGAAGGCCTCCACCCGGCTGAGGAGGTCGCCCCTCTCGAGCCTGGCGCCCTTCAGCAGCTCCTCCAGCCTCGGCAGCGAGTCCTCGGGGATCATGAAGAAGTCGCCGGTGATGAGAATATCCCTTATCACGTCCTCCCTTAGCTCGGCCGTCATCCTGATCATCTTCGCCGCCTTATGGCTGATGTGGACGACCCTCACGCCGTCGGCTATCTTCACCATCCTCCCCTCAGAGAGCCATCTATGCCTCATCTCTGGCATGTGGAGCCACTCCTCGGAGAGATGGCGGGGCTTCACCTCCTCCTCGAAGATCCTCCACTCCTCCTCCGTCGGCTCCGACGGCCTCAGCCTCATGCCCAGCACCGCCTCGTAGCCCTCCCTCAGCAGCCTCTTCACCTCCTCCACCGGCGGCTCATAGCCCAGCTCCCGCCTCAGCGTCGTCAGCCACTCCCTCATGCTCTTCGCCACCTTATCCCTGAACTTCTCATCTGGAACCCTCAGCACCCTCACCATGGAGTCGTAGTCGAAGTCGAGGATGATGTTGCCGACGAGGATGATGGCCCTCCCCATCCTCCCGGCGCCGTTCCCCGAGATCTTCCTCCCGCCCACCACCACGTCGTTTATGGGCTTATACTCCGCCTCCAAGCCCAGCGCCCTATAGACGTAGACCGTCACCCCCAGCAGCCTCTCGAAGAGCTCCTCCACCCTCGCCGGCAGGCTTCCCTCAAGGCCTATGACCTGGTAGAAGACCTGGCCGCTGTCGAGGTAGACGGCTCCACCCCCCTGACTCCTCCTGATGATGGGTAGCCCCCGCCGCCGACAGTATTCGAGGTCGATCTCCTCCTCCAGGCGTTGATGGTAGCCTATACAGACGT
>LUCA01000070.1:0-3566 GCA_001593875.1 Candidatus Bathyarchaeota archaeon B23 | reverse complement strand
ATGGTGTTGGGCGACAGACCCCTATCGACGGCGATGGCCACCGCCTCGTAGAAGGCCTGGGCGGTGAGAGGGTCGGCGGACCCCAGATCAATGAGCCTCCACTCCATCACGCCACCCCTCCCCTTTTAGGGGTGAACCCCCCTTAAAGGGAGTCGCCTAGCTGGAGGCTACTCCCTCCTCTTCACCAATGCCGTTAGGCCCCCGGGCTCCAGCATGAGGATGGTGATGAGGACGACGATGGGGGTGAGGGCCTCGAAGCCGGCGATCCAGATGCCGAGGGAGCCCAGGAGGTGAAGCGCTATGCCCGGGAGGATCTTCTGTATGAAGGCGACGGCGAAGCCGCCGACGACGGCCCCATAGATGTTCTCCAAACCCCCTAGGACGCTGCCGGCGAAGATGGTGATGAGTAGCTCCTCCGCTCCACCTATCCTGACGGACATCGAGAGGGATAGGACGGCTCCGGCTAGGGCGGCCGTCGAGCCGGTGAGGAACCAGGAGAGGAGGTGAACCCTGAAGACGTTTATGCCGAGGCAGGAGGCGAGGGCGGGGTCCTCGGTGACGGCCCTCATCGCTATCCCCAGCCTACTCCTAGTGAGGAAGAGATGGAGGAGGGCGACGAGGATCAGGGCTGTGGTGGGGGCGATGAAGAGGATGCCTGGGTAGCCGTGGAGGTGGAAGTCGAAGGGGCGGAGGGTGAAGCCCCTGGAGTGGATTCGGAATCGGGCTAGAACCCAGAAGGAGTAGAGGGCGACGAGGGTCGCCAGGATTCGGGAGAGGACGAACATGGCGAAGGCCAGCCGGATGCTGTCTCCGCCGGTTCTCCTCAGAGGCTTGACGATGAGGATGTAGAGCACCGCCCCGATGAGGCCGCCGACGAGGGCTGCGGGGGGCCAGGAGGCGTAGGGGTTGAAGCCATAGAACCTCACCAGGGTGTAGGCGACGACGCTGCCTATGCTGGCGTAGTCGGCGTGGGCGAAGTTGGGGAACTTCTCTATCATGTGGGTGAGGGTGAAGCCGACGCAGAGGGTTGAGATCATCGATGCGTAGACGATGAGCCTCACCGAGAACTCGCTCAGCATCCAAGACTCTACCCCACAAACACTATATAGGATTTCGCAGCCGTGGCTGCGCTCAGTCTTCGCCCTCCACCCTCAGCATCAGCGCCAAGACGGCGCTGACGACGGTGGTGATGGCCAGGATGAGCCAGGGGTAGAGGGGGTTGGCCTCGTAGATGAGGCCGCCCAACAGGAAGCCGAGGATGGAGGGGATGGTGAGGAAGAAGCCCATCCCCGGGCCGCCTCCACCGCCGCCTCGATAGTTGATGATGAGCATCCCCCTGCCCAGCGCCGCCATCACTCGACCCCTCAACTCCTTCGGCGTCATGTCGGCCATGAGGGCGCCGGCGGCGGGGAAGAGGAAGGTGTTGGCGACGGCGATGGGCAGGAGGATGAGGAGGGTCTGATGGAATCCCCTGGAGAAGGGGAAGGCCAGGATGGGGATGGCGGAGAGGGCGAGGCAGAGGGCGATGATCTTCCGTCTCTCATATCGGTCGATGATGAGGCCCGCTGGGAGGGTGAGGGTGGAGAAGACGAGGGAGAGCGCCGTCAGGATGACGCCCCACTCGTAGGGCTTGAGGCCGATGACATCCTTGGCGTACACAACCCAGTAGGGGGTGGAGAGCCCCGTGGAGAAGACGGCTAGGACGAGGATGAGGGCGTAGAGCCTAAGCCCTCGGGGTAAGGCCCTGATGACATCGACGAAATCCCTATAGGAGTCGACGAGGAAGCGGGGGAGGCTCCTATCCCCCCTCCGCTGGGGGAGGGTCTCCCTGAGGAAGCGGAGGCTGATGGTGGCTATCAGCCCCGAAGCGGCGGCTGTGAGGGCGTAGAGAAGCCTCATGGCCCTCTCCACACCGTAGAGGGAGATGAGGTAGCCGCCGATGAAGGGGGAGAGGATGCCGACGAAGCTGGGGAGGGCCGTCACCAGGGCGTAGCCCCTCCCCCTCACATCCCTCGGCATCGAGTCAGCCAGGAGAGCCGAGGAGGCTGGGAACTGGATGACCCTTATGCCTGCGAGGAGGACGACGGCGGCGAGGAACCTCCAATCGGGGGCGAAGGCGTAGAGGAGGAAGATGAGGACGCCTAGGTAGCCGGAGACCACCATCGCCCTCACACGGCCATAGGCGTCGGCGACGCCCCCGGCGAGGGGGTAGAGGAACATATAGGAGAGCGGCCTCAGGGCGTTCACGAGGCCGATCACCCTATTAGAGCCGCCGAGGGCCCTGATGTAGAGGCTGAAGAAGGGGAAGGTGACGAAGAGGGTCAACTGCCTTATCACGTTGTTGAGCGTCAGGACGAGGACATTACCCCTCAAAACCTCCCTATAAGAGGCCATGGCCCCAACACACGCCCCTAATACAACCCCCAGGGAGCCTAAAAGAGTATTTGGAGAACTCCCGTCGCAAGTTATTACTACCCCTCCAACCCCTTCAATAGGGGGTTCCATGCCCGAGATACCTGGGGTTAGGGTGGCGGTCATCGGGGGGTCAGCCATCATGGGCTCAGACTTCCCGAGGGGCTTTGAGGGCGTCGAGATCATCGAGGACGGCGTCGTCTACGACACCCCCTTCGGGCCGACGGCCCCCTTCACCCATGCCTCCGTCGACGGACTAGAGTTCCTCTTCGTCCCCTTCCACGGCATCACCAGGGAGATCAGGAACACGGCGCCCAACAGCGCCGCCGAACGAGTCTTCTACGTCCTCCTGAAGGCAGAGGTGAGGAAGATCCTCGGCTGTGCCCTCTGCGGCTCCACCAACAGGCTTCTGGACCCCGGAGACGTCGTCATCCCCGACGGCTTCGTCGACTACACCACCAAGAGGGCTCAGTCGCTGACCCGAAGCCTGAGGGAGAAGGGCGTCGACGTCGACATCATCATGTATAGGCTTCATCAACCCTTCTGCCCGACGCTGAGCCGACTCCTCATCGAGGGGGCTGAGCAGGTGGGCTTCAGACGGGTCTTTCGCAGGGGCGTAGTCGGCGTCGCCGAGGGCCCAAGGCTTGAGTCCCCCTCGGAGATCAGGTTGAGGTACACCAACGTCGGCGTAGATGTCGTCACCATGAACCTCGTCCCCGAGGTCCTCTTCGCCAGGGAGATCGGGGCCTGCTACGCCACCCTCCAACTGGTCTCCAACTACGGCGAGGGCCTCCTAGACACCACCTGGAGCGGCCCCGAGGTCTTCAAGGAGTTCAGGGAGCGATGGTGTAGGCCGGCTGCCAAGGCCTTGTTGTGGGCCCTAAGGGAGATCGACCCGGAAGATATGAGCTGTGGATGCGGTGGGCATAGGTGGAAGACCATGTTCCCATGACGATGTCCTACCCCCTGTTTCTGATCCCAGTTCAGAAATATCGTTACTCTCAGATGTAAATATCATTAATCGGCTGTAACCTCGACCTATGAGCCAGATCACCAGGGCGGCGGCCATCTTATACTCTCAACCCTCCTCGTCGCAGGCCTAGAGGCCTACCCCCTCGCCTCCGCCTACGGGGAGAGGATGACGGAGCTGATGA
>LUCA01000069.1 GCA_001593875.1 Candidatus Bathyarchaeota archaeon B23 | reverse complement strand
GTGGGAAGGAGACGCCTAGGAAGAATCTCCCCTTCATCGTCGCAGCCCACCACGTTCCCAACGTCGCCACCGCCTCCATAGCCTT
Source organism: Candidatus Bathyarchaeota archaeon B23 (assembly GCA_001593875.1). Lineage (GTDB taxonomy): Archaea > Thermoproteota > Bathyarchaeia > TCS64 > B23 > B23. The sequence continues at coordinate 9,909 of LUCA01000069.1, read as the reverse complement.
CCCCACCGACCTGATAGGGAAGACGCTGCATGCGAAGAGGCTGAGGGGCTTCAGGTTCATCGACATCCTCTCCCCCTGCCCCACTGGGTGGCGCTTCGATCCAAGCCGTACCATAGAGGTGGCGAGGTTGGCCGTCCAGACGGGGATGTGGGCCCTCTACGAGATCGTCGACGGCCGTGAGTTCAGGCTGACCTACAAGCCGAAGAAGTTGAAGCCCCTCGAGGAGTATCTCAGGCTTCAGGGGAGGTTTAGGCATCTCGGCGACGAGGAGATGGAGGAGATACAGCGGATGGTGGAGGAGAACTGGGAGAGGCTGCTGAGGCTCGATGAGATGGGGGAGTTCCCCCTCTAATCCTCCTCTCCGAACTCGACGGAGGCCTTGATCAAGATCAGGAAGGTGATCATGGAGATGACGGTGTTCACGGCGTCACTCCTCATCAGGCTCCAGAAGGCGTAGCAGTAGTTGGCTATGGCGCAGAGATATAAGGCCAGCTCCAGGGACTTCCAGCCCATCGTCGATACTTAAGAGAGGAGCGATATAACTCTTCTCTAGGAGAGGCGAGGTGAACTCCGGGAGAGGAGGGGGACTATCCTCAGAGGACCTGGAGGACTATCTGAGGGAGGAGGGGGTGGATTACAGGCTGCTGGAGTTTGAGGGGCATACGATGACGGTGGAGGCAGCCGAGAGGCAGCTGGGCATCGATAGAGGGCGTATCATCAAGTCGATGCTCTACGTCGACGAGCTGGGCCGCCCCCTACTGGCGATAGTCACCGGGGATCGCCTGGTGGATGAGGAGAGGCTGGCGGAGATCTGCGGCGTCCAACGGGTTAGGAGGGCCAGGCCGAGGGCCGTGAAGTCGCTGACAGGCTACGAGGTGGGAGCTCTACCCCCCCTAGGCCACAAGAAGCCCATCAGAACCATCATCGACGAGAGGGTGATGGAGCTGGACACCGTCTACGGCGGAGGGGGAGCCATAAACAGGCTGCTGGAGATCAACCCCAAGGATGTGAGGAGGCTGACCGGCGCCGACGTCGCCGAGATCTCAAAGCCCCCCTTGGAGGAGGGATGATGCCCAAGATCCTAGACCTCAGCGGGAAGAGCTCCAGGCTGGAGGGGGTCCACCTCATCGTGGGTGAGGGCCTCTGCAGCAACGTCTACGTCCTCGACGTCGATGAGGCGGTGCTCGTCGACGCCGGCGTCGGGAATAGGCTGAACCCCCTCTGGCCTCAGCTGGAGAAGATCGGCGTCGAGGCGGAGGGGGTGAGGGGGGTGGTGTTGACCCATGCGCATCACGATCACGTCGGCGGCGTCTTCCGCCTCCTCGAGAGGGCGGCGCCCAGGGTCTATATCCATCGGCTTGACGCTCGACACATCGCCACCTACGTCGAGGGCCTCATCGAGGTGGAGGAGGGAGACGTCGTGGAGACGTCTCTCTGGCCGCTGAGGGTGCTCTGGACCCCCGGGCATACGGGGGGGAGCATCTGCCTCTACGCCGAGGAGGAGGGCATCCTCTTCTCAGGGGACACCGTCTTCCCCTGGGGCTACTATGGACGCTACGACGGCGAGACGGGGGGCTATGAGGAGATGGTCGAGTCGCTGGGGAGGCTGACGGAGCTGGAGGTCGAGGTCCTCCTCCCAGGGCATGGAAGCCCCGTCTACGAGGAGGCCCATAGGCATATAGCCATGGCCTACGAGAACGCCAGGTCTAACCCTTAAAGCCTCAGGCATCAACCAATATCTGGTTGGACGGGATGGTGGAGAAGAATCTAGACCTTAGGAGCGACACCGTGACCCTCCCCACGCCCGAGATGAGGGAGGCGATGGCGAGGGCGGAGCTGGGGGACGACGTCTACGGCGAGGACCCCACCGTCAACAGGCTGGAGAGATTGGCGGCCGAGAAGCTGGGGAAGGAGGCCGCGCTGCTGGTGACGAGTGGAACCCAGGGGAACCTCGTCAGCATCCTGGCGCACACCCGGAGGGGAGACGAGATCATCCTGGAGGCCGAGAGCCACACCTACCTCTACGAGGTCGGCGGCTACGCGGTCATAGGAGGCCTCACGGCGAGGCCCGTGAGGGGGGAGAGGGGGTGGATGAGGCCTGAGGATGTGGAGGCAGCCATAAGGCCTCCGAACATCCACTACCCGAGGACGGGCCTCATCTGCGTGGAGAACACCCATAATAGGGCGGGGGGAATCCCCCTCACCCCAGAGCAGTTGGAGGCCGACTGGGAGGTGGCGAAGAGATACGGCCTCCCGGTTCACATGGATGGGGCGAGGGTCTTCAACGCCGCCGTCGCCCTGAGGGTCGACGTGAAGGAGCTGGCCCGATACGCCGACTCCGTGATGTTCTGCCTCTCCAAGGGGCTCTCAGCCCCCATAGGGTCGCTGGTCGTCGGCTCCGAGGAGTTCATAGAGAGGGCGAGGAAATACCGCAAGATGATGGGCGGAGGCATGAGGCAGGCCGGCGTCATCGCAGCCCCTGGGATCATCGCCCTGACGAAGATGGTGGACCGCCTGGAGGAGGACCACGAGAACGCCAAGCTCCTGGCCGACGGCCTCAGGGAGATGGGCATAAGGATTCTACACCCCGTCAGGACGAATATGGTCTACATCGACGTCTCACCCCTCGGCTGGAGCGGCGAGGACTGGAAGAAGGCCTGCGCCGAGCTGGGGTGGAGGAGCCATGGAGGGGCCAACTCCCCCATAGTGAGGCTCGTCACCCACTACGGCATAGAGCGTGAGGACGTGGAGGAGCTCCTCGACGGCTTAAAGAGGCTCATACCGAAGAGGGTGTAGAAGGGTGATCACGGTCCCCGCCGACGCCCTAGTTGAGCTGGGAACGGCCATCTTCACCTCCCTCGGGGCGGCGAGGGAGAAGGCCCGATTCGTCGCCGAGACCATAGTGGAGGCCAACCTGACGGGGCATGACTCCCACGGCGTCGTCGCCTACCTCACCTACACCGAGAGAATCAAGGGGGGTTATATCGACGTCGAGGCCGCGCCCACCGTCGTCGAGGAGACGGCCACAACGGCCCTCGTCGATGGACGCTGGAGCTTCGGGCAGCTGACGGCGATGAAGGCGATGGAGGTGGCCGTGGAGAAGGCGGAGAGGAGCCACATCTCCGCCGTCGCCGCCTATAGGTGTAACCACATCGGCCGAGTCGGCTACTACACCGCCTGGGCCGCTGAGCGAGGCCTCGTGGCATTGATGTTCGTCAACGTCGGCCACCCCGTCGTCACCGTCTACGGCGGCCGTGGACGGGTGTTGGGGACGAATCCCCTCAGCATCGCCATCCCCACCGGCGGAGAGCCCTTCCTCCTCGACTACGCCACCTCCGTCGTCGCCCACGGGAAGGTGAGGCAGGCCCTCCTGAAGGGGAGGCGCATACCACGAGGCTGGATCAGGGATAAGGATGGCGGAGAGACCGACGACCCCGCCGCCCTCGACGCCGGGGGATGGCTGCTGCCCTTCGGAGGCCATAAGGGATACTGCCTCCAGCTGGTGAACGAGCTGTTGGGGGCCGCCTTGACGGGCTCCAGGTCAGGCCTCGACCCGGAGGAGGAGCCCCCCTCGACGAACGGAGTCTTCATCATAGCCCTAGACCCCGACGCCTTCGTCGGCCTCGAGGCCTTCAGGGAGAGGTGTGAGGCCATACTGAGGGGGGTTAAGCGATGCGAGGCTGAGGCCGGGATGAGGGTCATGATCCCCGGGGAGCCGGAGTGGGAGACGAGGCGGAGGAGGATGAGGGGGGGAGTCCCCCTCCCCGAAGCCCTCTGGAGCCGCCTAGTCGACCTGGCCGGGGAGCTGGGGGTCGACGAGGACCTCTACAGGCCGTGGATGAGGGAAACCTAAAAGGGGGGTGGCGTTTAGGTATGGGAGGGCGTCTTGAGGCTCCTCATCCTATATGGGAGATACCCCAGCCCCAACAGCCTGGAGCTGGCGGAGGTGGCTGAGAGGCGAGGCCATCAAGTGCTGGCGGGGAGCGTCATCGACGTCTCCTCGCAGGTATCCAACGGGGGCTCCAGGTTCTGGCTGAGGAATGTGGAGGTCACCGACTACGAGGTCTGCCTCCTCAGGAGCTTCGGCCCTGGGAGCTGCGAGCAGCTGACCCGTAGGATCAGCCTCATCGAGCACATGGAGCTGTCGGGCATCAGGGTCATGAACCCCTGCTACCCCTTCAGGAGGGCGAGGGATAAGTATGCGACCCAATACATCCTCGCCGGGGCGCCCATAGCTGAGACCTACACGACGGAGGACCTCGGCACCGCCTATCGATGGGCGGGGAGGCTGAGGACCTGCATCTACAAGCCCATCCTGGGGCATATGGGGAGGGGCTCCATGAAGTTCGACGACCCCGACCTGGCTTACAACGCCCTGAAGAGTTTGACGAGGATAGGGGAGCCCCTCATACTACAGGAGTATCTCCAGAAGCCTGGGAGGGACGTCAGGGTCTTCGTCGTCGGCGAGGAGGTCGTCGGGGCGGCCTACAAGTATGGGCCGCCGGGGAGCTGGAAGACCAACGTCGCCCAGGGGGGGAGGATGGTGGCGGAGGAGGTCCCAGGGGAGATACTGGAGCTGGGCGTCAAGGCCGTAAAGGCCCTGGGCCTCGACTACGCCGGCGTCGACGTCGCCGAGTCCGAGCGGGGCCCGGTCATCCTGGAGGTCAACGGGGCCCCCGGATGGCAGGCCCTGAAGAGGGCGACGGGCGTCGACATCGCAGGGAGGATCATAGAGTACGTGGAGGGGCTGACCCCATGAGCTCGAGGGTGAGGGTGAGGATCAGGGTTCACGGCTTGGGGGAGGCGGAGGGGGAGCTGATCAAGGTCTACGCACCCCTCACCGTCGAGGCCCTCCTGAGGAGGCTCCCCATAGAGGGGCGAGCCCACCCGATTGAGGGGGGCCTCTCCATCCTCATAGGGCTGAGGAGGGGGGAGGAGAAGGCCGTCAGGCGAGTGGAGGCTGGAACCATCGCCTACTGGCCCATGGAGGACTCCCTATGCCTCTATCACAGCCCCTCCACCCCCTACACCCCCGTCAACAGGGTTGGGAGGATCACCCAGGGCCTGGAGACCCTGAGGGATGTGAGGGCTGGAAGCCGCATCAGGATCGAGGAGGCCTAGAGGCCATCCGAGTTGGCTTCAGACGCCGATCGGCGGCTAGGCCCAGTAGAATCCGGCGAGGAGGACCGTGACGATAAAAATCGTGGGGGCAGGTCTTCCCTACGGCCCCTCTGCCATCATCCTGGGAGGCGGTAGATTATGAGGTCGTGGCTCTTATCGACGAGCTCTAGGATACCCTTCCGCCTCAGATCCTCCAGGAACCACTTGGCGGCGCTCACCCGGAGGTTGAACCTATCGGCGAAGCCCTGGGGCGTGACGGCCCCCATGCGTTTCAGGAGGTCTATCAGCTCGTCCTCCTCGAAGACGGGGATCTCCAGGGAGCCCATCCGCCTATCCACGCCCCCTCGATCCTCTCTACGCCCCCTCCTCTCCCTCAGATACTGCTGCTTCTCCATCTGGCTGAGGCTCTTCTTCTCCGGCATCCTCAGCCCCCGATCAGTTTAAGAGCGGTGAGATAAATTTGAATCGTCGCCTGGGGGTGTGGAGGGGTTGACGCTGAGCGTGGAGCCCCTCGCCTCCGACAGCCTGGGGGTGAGGAGCCTAGCCACCTACATCGACGCCGGGGAGCTGGGCGTCCTCATAGACCCAGCTACGGCCCTCGCACCGGAGAGATACGGGCTGCCGCCCCACCCCCTGGAGGAGGAGGCGAGGAGGAGGCTCTGGAGGGGCATAAAGGAGAGGGCTGAGGAGGCCGAGGTGCTCATCGTCACCCACTACCACTACGACCACATAGACCCGGAGGAGCTGAACATCTACGCCGAGAAGACGGTGCTCATCAAGCATCCCGGGAGGATGATCAACGCCAGCCAGAGGAGGAGGGCGGCGTTCATCCTCCCCAGGCTCAGGGAGCTAGCCCTGGAGCTCCTCTACGCCGACGGTAAGCGCTTCGAGTTCGGCGACCTGGAGATCAGGTTCTCAAGGCCCGTCCCCCACGGCCCAGATGCCAGGAGAGGCTACGTCCTAGAGGTCTCCATCAGGGGCGACGAGGTCTTCCTCCACACCTCCGACGTCCAGGGCCCCCTGCTGGAGGAGCAGCTCGACTTCATCCTAGACGAGAGGCCCAGCCTCCTCTTCGTCGACGGCCCCACCACCTACATCGACCACCCTGGACTCGACGTCGAACTCGAGTGGGCGAGGAGAAACCTCCTGAGGCTGCTGGAGGAGGTGGAGCCGAGGAGGGTCATCTTGGATCACCATCTCACCAGGGACCTGGGATATAGGGGGAGGCTCCCCCAGGTCTATGAGAGGGGGGAGGAACTCGGCATCCGAGTCGAGTCGGCGGCCGAGTATCTAGGCCTAGAGCCGAGGCTGCTGGAGGCCAGGAGGAGGGAGCTCTATGGAGGGCATCCGGAGGCGGCTTGACGCCCTGGAGGCCGAGATGGGGGAGCTACGGGAGAGACTGGGAACGCTGAGGAGAGAAGCTCGACGATGGAGGGGGCGGAGGGACGGGCTGAAGGAGGAGATCGGGAGGCTGAGGGCGGAGGCTGAGGGGCGGAGGAGCTGAGACGGAGGCGTGAGGAGGCGAGGGAGCTGAGGAGGAGGGCGAGGGAGCTCAGGGGGGAGGCCCACGCCAGGGGTAGAGAGGCGGCGGAGATCGAGGGGGAGGTGGAGGAGAGGCGTAGAGGGCTGCCGCCGAGGAGGGCGTTGATGGAGAGGCTGAGGCAGTTGGAGTGGAGGGTGATGACGACGCCCACCCGGGAGATGATGGAGCGAGAGGAGGAGCTGTTAGGGGAGGAGAAACGGGTGAGGAGGCTGCTGCGGGAACACGAGGAGCTGGATAAGCGGAGAGACGAGGCGGTGGTGATGAGGGCTGAGGAGAAGGCCCTGAGGCTGGAGGCCTCGAGATGCCTGGAGGCGGCGGAGAGGACGGCGGAGGCCATCGACGACCTCCGTCGACGGCTCGACGCCCTATGGGAGAAGATCAGGGGGCTGCGGGGGAGGAGAGATGAGGCCCATGGAGAGTATGTGAGACGCCTCAGGGAGATGGAGGGGCTGCGAGAGGAGTTGAGGAGGCTGAGGGAGGAGGCCGGGAGGCTGAGGGCCGAGCTGAGGGAGATGGAGAGGCGTAGGGAGGAGAGCCGTAGGAAGGCGGCGGAGGAGAGACTCAAGGCCATGAGGAGAGAGGCTGAGAGAAAGCTGAGGGAGGGGGGAAAGCTCACCCTAGAGGAGCTCAGACTTCTCTACGGCGAAGAGCCACGCTGACCGGCGGCCCTCACATAGTCCTCCCTGGGCGGGCTGAAGGCCTCGTAGATGACGGCCCCCTCCACCCCAGCCCTGAAGCCATGCTCCTCCTCACCGGGGATCACCCAGGCCACGCCGGCCTCGACGTCGATGGATCGGCCGCCGGAGGTGAGGACGCCGCCGCCCTCAACGCAGACCCCGGCCTGCTCATGGGGATGGCTATGCAGCGGCACGGCGGCTCCAGGCTCTATGTCGAATCGGACGAGGGTCGTCCTCTCGCCGCTCGCCAGCAGCCTCAGATGGACGCCCTCCGCTGGATCAAAGCAGGGCGCCTCGCCGATCCTCCTCCACTCCATGGAGACACCAACCCTGAGAACCTCACAGCCTATAAAGGGTTTTCCCAGCCCTCGATAGAGTTAAGGGGGTGGAGAGCCTAAGCGATGAGATGACTCAGCTCAGCTTCCCCCTGCTCCTCATAAACTTCAAGGCCTACAGGGAAACCCTGGGAAGACCGGCCCTAAAGATAGCCTCCATGGCCGAGAGGGCGGCGAGGGAGAACGAAGTCTGCATCGCCGTGGCACCCCAGGCCGTGGACTTGAGGCTCATCGCCGAGGCGGTGGAGATACCCGTCTTCGCCCAACACGTGGACCCGGTGGGCTATGGGAGATATACGGGGCACATCTCTCCCGAGGCGGCTGTGGACGCCGGCTGCGTGGGCACCCTCATCAGCCACTCGGAGAGGAGGCTCACCCTGGAACTCATCGAGAAGACCATCGAGAGGGCGTCGGAGGCGGGGCTGACGACCGTCGTCTGCGCCGACACCGTGGAGCGCTGCAGGGCCATCGCAGCCTACGCCCCCTCAGCCATAGCCGTCGAGCCTCCAGAGCTCATCGGGACGGGGATACCGGTCTCCAAGGCCAAACCAGAGGTGGTCTCAGGGGCCGTGAAGGCGGTGAAGGAGGTGAAGGCCGAGGTGAGGGTTCTCTGCGGAGCCGGCATCACCAGGGGCGTCGACGTGGAGGCGGCGGTGACCCTCGGAGCCGAGGGGGTTCTAGTGGCCAGCGGCGTCGTGAAGGCCCCCGACCCCTACAGGGCGATGGTGGAGCTCGCCTCAGCTATGAGGACTTGACCTCCTCCACGAGGGCCTCCAGCAGCCTCCTATGCTCCTCCACCATCCGGTTTAGACGCCCCTCGGCCTCGGCCTCGGCGTAGATCCTGAAGATGGGCTCGGTCCCGCTGGGCCTCATCAGTATCCAGCTTCCGTCGCTGAACCAGAGCTTGACGCCGTCGATGGTCTCCACCCTCTCAGCCTCGACGCACCCCCTCAAGGCCTCTAGGACCCTGGGCTTAAGCTCGTTGGGGCAGGGAACCCTCTCCTTGCGTTGGACGTATCTCGGCAGCTCTCCCATCAGCTCCGAGAGGGGGCGACCCTCCCTCGCCAGGAGGTCTAGGATCAGGGCCAGGGCCATGCCTCCATCCCTCACGGGCTGATGGGGGCCGTAGAAGATGCCCCCGTTCTCCTCCCCGCCCAGGCTGATGCCCTCCTTCAGCATGGTCCTTGAGACCACTATGCTGCCCACCCTCGTCCAGAGGACGCAGCCCCCCGCCTCCCTGGCCACCTCCTCGATCATCTTGGAGGAGCTCACCGGCGTCGCCACCGCCTCGCCTGGATGGCTGGAGAGGTAGTCCCTGACGACGAGGGCGAAGGAGCGGTCACCCCAGTGGACGACGCCCCCCTCATCGACGAAGAGGGCCCTATCGCCGTCGCCGTCGAAGGCCACGCCGACCTCGGCGTCCACCGCTTCCATAAGCCTGGAGAGGCCGCCGAGGTTGTCGGGCCTCGGCTCAGAGCCCCTACCTGGGAAGGCCCCATCGATGTCGGTGTTGATGGTATAGACCTCACAGCCCAACCTCCTCGCCAGAGTCGGAGCCGTGAGGGCTGAGACTCCATTGCCGGGATCGAGGGCCACCCTGAAACGCCGCCTCCGGATGGCCTCCACATCCACATGCCTCAGGAGGCCCTCGACATAGAGGTCCAGGGGGTTAAACCCCCCCACGGAGCCCACCTCGCCCCAGGGCTTGAGGGGTGGGCCGCCTGAGAAGTAGAGCCCCTCGATCTCCTCCTCCAGGCCTCTGGGGGCCTCGACGCCGTCTTTTAGGATGACCTTCACCCCGTTGAACTCAGGGGGGTTGTGGGAGGCCGTGATCATCAGACCTCCATCTAGGCCTAGATGCTTGACGGCGTACTGCAGCGTCGGCGTCGGCAGCAACCCCATATCGTGGACCCGGCAGCCGACGGAGAGGAGGCCGCCGATGGCGGCCTTGGCCAGCATCTCGCTGCTGGTTCTGCCGTCCCTCCCGACGGCGATCTCCCGGCCCAGGAGATGGCCGGCGGAGGCGGAGAGCCTCAGCACCATCTCCGGCGTCAGCTCCCTGTTGACGACTCCCCTGACGCCGTTGGTTCCGAAGAGCCGGGGCATCACATCACCCTTCTCGGCTCCAAGATGCTCTCCTCAACCCGCTTAGAGGGGCAGATGGTGACGCCCCCGGTGATGGTGACGCCGTCGCAGAGGGTGACGTAGTCTCCGATGAGGCTTCCGGTCTCAA
>LUCA01000068.1 GCA_001593875.1 Candidatus Bathyarchaeota archaeon B23 | reverse complement strand
CGCCGGAGCCGACGAGGACGATCCTAGGCAGCTCTATCCGATGAGTCTCCTTCAACTCTCTCGTTAGAATAGCTATCCTGAAGGGGTTAAAAGGGTTTAACGAGAAAGGTTTTTAAAGAATACTCTTTTAAGATACATGACCCTCCTTCTAGGAGATCCTCCTATATAGTTATCCTCCTGGGGAGCCGATATGCATCGCTTCGAGCCGTTGAGGGGGACGACGACCGTCGGAGTCGTCTGCAGAGATGGGGTGATCCTGGCAACTGACACCAGGGCGACGATGGGGACCTACGTCGCCAGCAAGAGGGCGAAGAAGGTCTATAGGATCACGGATCGCCTGGCGATGACCGTCGCTGGCGGGGTCGCCGTGGCCCAGAGGGTTGTGGAGATACTGCGGGCGAACGCCTGCCTCTTCGAGCTGGAGAATAGGAGGCCGATGCCGATCTCGGCGGCCGCCAGGCTGGTCTCAAACCTCCTCTTCTCCAACAGGGAGGTGGGTATGCCTCTCCCGCTTCAGGCCCTAGTCGCAGGCTTCGACGACTCCGGCCCCCACATCTACTCTCTAGACCCCTTCGGAAGCGTCACCGAGGAGAAGGTGGTCTCCACGGGCTCCGGATCCCCCATCGCCTATGGAGTCCTCGAGGACCAGTATCAGGAGGGCCGAACCGTTAAGGAGCTGCTTCCCATCGTCGTGAGGGCCGTGGACTCGGCGATGAAGAGGGATGTGGCGAGTGGGGACAACTTCGATGTGGCCGTCATCACGAAGGAGGGGTTCAGGGAGTTGACGGCCGAGGAGAAACGTGCACTGCTGAGCTGAGATGAGGGCGGCGCAGAAGCCTCAGGGTCTCTCCTATGCGGAGATCAGGACTTCCATACTTGAGAATATCCCCCGAGAGATCGGCATCACCCGGATAGAGTTCGAGGGGCCCCGCATAGCCATCTACACCAATCGACCTGAGATGTTGATGGAGAGGAGCTACATCGTCGCCGACATAGCCAGCTCCATCAAGAAGCGGGTCGTCATCCGATCGGATCCCTCGGTGAGGGTGTCAGAGGAAGAGGCCGAGAGGGTCATAAAGGAGGCCATCCCCAGGGAGGCGGGGCTAGTTCAGATATACTTCGACCCGACCCTTGGAGAGGTCATCCTGGAGGTGGAGAAGCCGGGCGTCGCCATCGGTAAGGGAGGCTCCCATCTGCTGGAGATCGTGAAGAGAACCCGGTGGAGTCCGAGGGTTGTGAGGTCTCCGCCGATCCCCTCGCTGACCATCAAGCAGATCAGGGGATTCCTCTACTCCCGGAGCAGGGAGAGGGAGCGGTTCCTGAGGGAGGTGGGGGAGGCCATCTTCAGGCCGATGTATCAGCCGACGGGGGATGTGAGGATCACATATCTAGGCGGCGTGAGGCAGGTGGGCCGCTCAGCCGTATTGGTGAGGACGAGGGAGAGCAGCCTCCTCCTGGACTGTGGAATAAACCCCGCCTCCCTCAACCCCCTAGAGGCCTACCCGAGGCTCGACGTCGAGGAGTTCGACCTCAGGACCCTCGACGCCGTCGTCATCACCCACGCCCATCTGGATCACTGCGGCTTCCTCCCCTACCTCTTCAAATACGGCTACGACGGCCCCATCTACTGCTCCAAGCCGACGGCGAGCCTGATGGTGCTGCTGCAGAGCGACTACCTCGACGTGATGGGTAAGGAGGGGAGGCCCACCCCCTACAGCCAGGATGATATCAGGAAGGTCATACTGCATACGATTCCGCTGAGCTACGGCGAGGTGACGGACATCGCCCCGGATGTGAGGCTGACCCTCCACAACGCCGGCCACATCCTCGGCTCCTCCATCGTCCACCTCCACGTGGGGAGGGGGCTCCACAACATCGTCTACACCGGGGACTTCAAGTTCGGCTATACGCAGCTCCTCCAGCCGGCGGCCACCCAGTTCCCGAGGGTTGAGACCCTCGTCATGGAGAGCACCTATGGGGCGTCTGAGGATGTGGCCCCGCCGAGGGTGGAGACGGAGGCGGAGTTCGTAAAGATAGCGAACCACGTCCTCAAGAGGGGGAAGGTGCTGATACCCGTGCCGGCCGTCGGCAGGGCGCAGGAGATCATGATGGTCATCAACAAATATATGGAGATGGGGGAGCTCACCGAGGTTCCCGTCTACATCGAGGGGATGATCTCCGAGGCCACCGGCATCCACACGGCCTACCCCAACTACCTCTCAAATGAGATCAAGGATCAGATACTCCGTGAGGGCCGAAATCCCTTCGAGTCCGACTACTTCACCGTCGTCAGGCAGCCCAACATCAGAGATGAGATCGCCGAGGGCGGCCCCTGCATAATCCTCGCCACGGCCGGGATGATGGAGGGCGGCCCGGTTGTCGAATACTTCAAGCGGCTGGCCCCTTGGGAGGAGAATGCCCTCATCTTCGTCAGCTATCAGGTGGCTGGCACCCTCGGCAGACGCATCCAATCCGGGTTGAAGTCGGTGCAGACGATGAACAGCGAGGGGAAGCTGGAGGTCATCAACGTGGAGATGCAGGTCTACACCATCGAGGGCTTCTCCGGACATTCGGATCGGAGGCAGCTCATCAGCTACGTGAAGCGTATAAGGCCGACGCCCAAGAGGGTGATGGTGGTCCACGGCGAGGAGTCTAAATGTGAGAGCCTGGTGAGGGCCCTCTCCCGCCTCAGGGGCCTCGAGGTCTACGCCCCCCAGCTCTTGGAGACCTCCCGGCTGGCGTGATCACCCCTCTCTGCCCCGCCAGATCCTGACGGTGCGGGGCGTTAGGATGACCCTCTCCTCCCCCAGGCGGGCTATGTCCCCCTGGATGAGCTTCGCATACTCATTCAACTCGTTGATGGCTCGCTTCACATCCTCTATGCTCTTCTTGGCGAGGGGTGCGACGTTGGTGATGACGATGTTCCCAGCCTTCCCTTTATCACGTCCACATCCTCATACGCCCTAAGCGGGATCGCCTTGATGTAGATCTCCCTCGATCCCCCCTCCTCCCTTCTCCCCATAAGCCTCTCCATCACTCCCTTCAATATCATCCCCCTTTTCAGGGAGGCGCCTCAATCGATTATCTCCTGCTTAACTTAATAGCTTTACTGGATTGTTCTAGATGGGAGACCATGGAGCGTCCCTCTAGGCTGAGGAGAAGGCATCGATTGAAGAGGAGAGAGCTGAGGAGGCTGAGGGAGGAGGCCGGCGGTCTTCTCCCCGAGGCCGAGACCGTTGAGGAGGCCGAGATGGAGGATGGGACGGTCGTCTACCTCATCGACGACTCCATAGTCCTCGCCAAGAGGGAGGGCGTCCTCTTCCCCACGCTCAAGTCCCACGCCTTGGAGGCGCTTCCCTCCATAGTCGTCGACATGGGGGCCATCCCCCATATCTGCAACGGGGCTGACGTGATGGCCCCAGGCGTCGTCGAAGTCCAAGGGGAGTTCCAGCCTGGAGATCTAGTGGTGGTGAGGGATGAGCGATACGGAAAGGCGTTGGCCGTGGGCCGAGCTCTAGTAGGCTCTGAGGAGTTGAGATCCCTGGAGCGGGGGAGGGTGGTTAAGAATCTTCACTACGTCGGCGACAGGCTTTGGAGGGCTGGGTAAGCCTTTTTATCCGCACTCGCCGTTGAGGTATGGGATGAAGGTCGTAGGTGGACCAAGTTCCCAGGAGCTGGGACGTCGAGTCGCCGAAGCCCTCGGCCTCCCGCTGATGGAGACCTCGACCAAGAGGTTCCCCGATGGCGAGTTCTACTTCAGATATCTCGGAGGGGTCTCGGGGGAGGATCTCCTCATCGTCCAGAGCCTCTATCCCCCTCAGGATGAACATCTCCTGGAGCTCCTGGCGATGATCCACGCCGCCAGGGATCTGGCCGCCGACTCCATCACCCTCTACATTCCTTACCTGGCTTATAGCAGGCAGGATGAGCGGTATCTAGCCGGCGAGTGTGTCACCTCCGACTTGGTGAGGAGCCTCCTGGAGGGGGTGGGGGCCGACGCCCTCTATACGGTTGACATCCACAGCATAGGGGTCCTGAAGCGATATAGGATTCCGGCTTACAACCTCACAGCCGCCGGGGAATTGGCAAGGTATTTCGCCGAGAAGGGGTTGAGGGACCCCCTCATCCTGGCGCCGGACGACGAGGAGATGGCCCTGGAGAGGGTGAGGCACGCCGCCGAGGTGATGGACGCCGAATACGACTATTTCAGGAAGGAACGGGACCGCCACACGGGGGAGATCAAGACCTATGCGAAGGAGCTCTCGGTGGGGGGGAGGGACGTCGTCATCATCGATGACATCATAAGCACGGGGAGGACGACGGCCAACGCCGCCCGCATCCTCAAGGAGCTGGGGGCTGCGAGGGTCTACGCTGGCGTCACCCACCTCCTGCTACGGGGAGACGCCCTCCAACTCATCGAGGCGGCCGGCGTGGAGGAGGTCGTCGGCACCGACAGCGTCCCCGGGGGCCTCTCAAGGGTGTCGGTGGCCCCCCTCATCGCCGAGGCCCTAAACCCGTAAGATTTATCTCATAGGGGCCGGTGAACCGGCGGGGGATCTAGATGGGACTACTGGATGACGTCAGAGTGCTGGACTTCACCCACGTCTACTTCGGCCCCTACTGCACCATGGTTCTCGCGGACCTGGGGGCTGAGGTCGTAAAGGTGGAGCCCCCCTGGGGTGAGGTGGCGAGGTTCTATCCGCCGCTGGTCGGCGGCGTCAGCCCCGTCTTCCTCTACTTCAACAGGAATAAGAGGGGGATCGTCCTCAACCTCAAGCATCCCAGGGGGAGGGAGATCGCCCTGGAGCTGGCTGAGAGATGCGACGTCCTGGTGGAGAACTTCAAGCCTGGAACCATGGAGAAGCTGGGCCTCGGCTACGAGGATGTGAGGCGGGTGAAGCCGGACATCATCTACGCCAGCCTCAGCGGCTTCGGCCTCTCCGGCCCCTACTCCCACAGGCCGAGCTTCGCCCCCATGGGCTCCTCTATGAGCGGCTGGTATAGGTTGACGGGGGACATCGTCGACCCTGAGGGGCCGCCCATCAGGCCTGCGGAGTGGCATGGAGACTTGGATCCCGGACTGTGGGCCGTCATCGCCATCCTCGCAGCCCTGAGGCATAGGGACCGGACCGGTGAGGGGCAGCTAATCGACGTTGCCCAGCTCGACTGCATGATCGCCCAGACGGGCGTCTCCATCACCCAGTACACGGCGACGGGGAAGCTCCCCTGGCAGCTCAGGAGGGAGTATTACACCCTCACCACCTTCGGGATGTTCAAGGCCGCCGATGGATGGGTCTACATCGGGGCTGACCCCAGGATGAGGGATCGCCTCTGCAGGGCGATGGGCGTCGACTCCATCGAGTCGACGGAGCAGCTGGAGAGATGGGTCGCCGAGAGGACCGTGGAGGAGGTGGTGGACGCCCTGGTGGAGGTGGACGTCCCCGTGGCCCCGATCCTCCAGATCGACCAGACCCTCGAGGATCCGCAGGTGAGGGCCAGGGGCATCATCAAGGCCGTCGAGCACCCCACGGCCGGAGCCGTCAGGCTGCCAGGGTTCCCGGTGAAGATGAGCGGCTTCGACGCCGCCATCAGGAGGCCGGCCCCCCAGCTGGGCGAACACACCGTGGAGGTCCTGAGGACCCTTCTAGGCTACGGGGATGAGGAGATCGAGGGGCTTAGGAGGGAGGGTGTTATAAACTAACCCTTTAAAGGGTTAGCCCTCCGATCTCTCTTGATGCCGGATTTCGATGAGCAGAGAAGGAGGATGGTTCGACGTTACAGGGAGATGGGTTACATCAAGACAGACGCCATGGCGGAGGCGATGTTGAGGGTTCCACGGGAGGAGTTTATGGACCCAGCTTACGTTAAGTACGCCTACGTCGATCAACCCTTCCCCATACCTGGAGACGGCCGTCAGACCATCTCAGCCCCCTATATGTACCCCGTCTTCTACGAGCCCCTACAGTTGAAGAGGGGGGATAGGGTTCTGGAGATCGGGGCTGGATCGGGGTATGGGGCAGCCCTGGCTTGGGAGCTCGTCGGCCCCGAGGGCCTGGTCGTCTCGGTGGAGATAAACCCCGTCACCTACCGCTTTGCGAAGGAGAACCTGAAGAAGACGGGTTACGAGGATGTCATCCTCGTCCTCGGCGACGGGTCGCTGGGCCATCCCGAGGAGGCCCCCTATGACGCCATCTGTATAACGGCCTCCTGCCCGGATATCCCGCCGCCGCTGTTGGAGCAGCTGGCCTCTCCGGGGAGGCTCATGGCTCCGGTGGGCAGCCCCCTAAACCCCTTCGGCCAGGATCTGATGCTCCTGGAGAGGGATGAGAGGGGGAGGATTAGGAGGAGGACCCTTATGAAGGTGGCCTATGTGCCGCTCGTAGGTAAATATGGATGGTCGACGAGGTAGGGGCGATGAGGTTCGGCCTTCTCTCAAGAATCGATCTCCCCGAAGCCCTGGAGGTGGCGGGGAGAACTCTAAACCATCTCAAATCCAGGGGGCTTGAAGCCCTCGTCGAGGAGGGGGTCGCTGAGGCCTTGGGGGTGGAGCCGACGCCCCTCGGGGAGATGGAGGTGGACCTACTCGTCGTCGTCGGCGGCGACGGAACCCTATTGAGGGCTGCGATGGGGTTGAGGAATCCCGAGACGCCGATGCTCGGCGTCGACATGGGTCGGAGGGGTTTCCTAGCGGAGGTGAGCCCCGAGGAGGTGGAGGAGGCGATCGAGAGGATATTGAGGGGGGACTACCGCCTGGAGGAGTGCCTCAAACTCTCCTCCCGATGTGGGGGGCAGCTCCTCCCCGACGCCCTAAACGAGGTCTTGGTCGCCACCTCGAAACCGTCGAAGATGGCGGAGATGGAGGTCTACGTCGACGGCACCCACCTCATCACCCTCCAGGCCGATGGGGTGTTGGTGGCGACGCCGACGGGGTCCACGGCCTACAACCTCTCAGCCGGCGGCTCCATCCTGACCCCTGGGGTGGAGGCGATGATCCTCACGGCCGTCTCCCCCTACAGCTACTTCAGAAGCGTCGTCCTCCCCTCTGGGAGCAGGGTGGAGATAGAGGTGAGGAGGCCCAGGGCTGGAGCCCTAGCCATCGTCGACGGCAGCTTCCAGGCTGAGGTGAAGCCGGGTTCGAGGGTCGAGGTCTGGGCCTCATCTCACCGGGCGAGGTTCATCCGCTTCGACTCCTTCTATAAGAGGCTGAGGAGGAGGCTCCCCCTCTGATGGGAGCTGAAGCCTCCAGGCCTAGACGCATCCTCATCCTCGACGCCTCAGCCCTCATCTCAGGCTTCGAGCCCCCAGAGGGCTACGAGGCCTACACG
>LUCA01000067.1 GCA_001593875.1 Candidatus Bathyarchaeota archaeon B23 | reverse complement strand
TCCTCCACCCCTATGCCCTCCCCCCTCTCCCTATACCACTCCTCCACAATGCGATACCTTCTATAGGTGTCGGTGAAATCGTGCTCAGGATCTTCGAGTCTCCTCATCTCCTCATCATGATAGTGATTCGTGGTCACAACAAACTCCTCGGAGTAGTATACGACGCTCCTCTCAGGGGAAGTCTCAACCCTCGCAAGGGTCCCGTATCGATCTGCGACTAGAAAGTTGTGAGCCCACTGGTGGGGTATCTCCAACAGCCATTCACAGGCCTCCTCGGTTGTCTTGAAGTTGTCTAGGATCCATCTAACCGCGATGTTCATGCGTATCCCAGGAGAGGGACGGCCTCTATAGGCGGGTATAGCCGTTATGGCGGCGGCGAGGCCGGCCTCGTTGACTCCCCCATAGCGTCCTACGGGGTGATCCGAGAAGGATAGATGGACCAATCCCCCCTCTGGCTCCGTCCTGAAGACGGTGAAGAACCTTTGAAATTCCGCATCCCAGTCATAATTCCTCGCAAAGAGGGGTAAGCCGTGGATCGTTCTCTCGGAGGATAGGGCAAAGACGGTGCAACGGGGTTCTAACCCAAGCGTTAAGAGAAAACTCTCCATGAGGAGAGGGGGTAGGTTGGCTTCCTTCGATAACTCCTCAATTTCCTCGATGATGCCAGGAGTATATCTCTCATAGTATTGAAGGCATTTTGATGTGAAATCGATCTTTTCATCCGATATGGGTGGAGGATGAAATTTTCCCTTGATGAAGGAGCCCTCCTCTCCACCTATCTCTCGGTATGATCCCGATAAATAGTGGATATTCATGACTCAGTTTAAGCCAATCTCCAGTAATAAGCTTTAAGTGGTGCGGGGGGTGGGATTCGAACCCACGTAGGCCTCGGCCACGGGATCTCTCCCCGAGCCCTCGATCTTAAGTCCCGCCCCTTTGTCCACTCGGGAACCCCCGCCCCTCCGGGATAAATTAGAGGCTTAGGATAAATCTTGTTGGGGGTATCCTTAAAAACAGCTTTGTGGATGCGATCTGTGAACGGGCCCGTCGCCCAGCCAGGATAGGGCACAGGCCTCCTAAGCCTGGGGTCGTGGGTTCGAATCCCACCGGGCCCGCCATAGATTAGTAGGGAAGGCAGGGAGGGGTTAGTCGAATCTCCCGAGGTAGAGGGCCTTGGGGTACTCCTTTAGGAAGGCGGGGTCGTTGGAGAGCTCGACGTATTTGATCTCCTCAGCTATCCTCTCGGCCTCCCCTCTCAGGCCCGTTGAGATGAGCATCAGCCGTGCCCCCTCCACGGCCGTGTTGCCCACCAACCTTATGCGATCCGAGGGGACGTCAGGTATCATGCCTATCTCCTTGGCGTTCTCGGGGTTGAGGTAGCTGCCGAAGGCCCCTGCGATGTAGAGCCTCTCCACCACCTCGGGTTTCACGCCCATCCGCTCCATCAATATCTTGGAAGCCGTGTAGATGGCCGCCTTCGCCAGCTGTATCTCGTTGATATCCCTCTCCGTCAGCGTTATATCCCTCCCCGTCGCCGTCTCCCCGCCCCAGGCGATGACGAACTCCGCCGGCGGCCCAGGCCTCACCCTCGGCCCCTCGGCTGCGATCCTACCCCTAGGGGTGAGGAGGCCGCTTCGCAGCATCTCCGCCACCGCGTCGACGACCGCCGAGCCGCAGAGGCCGAGGGGCTTGACGCCCCCGATGGTCTGATATCGCACTCCGTGCCCCTCATCGATCCAGATCCGCTCTATGGCCCCCTCGACGGCCCTCATCCCATCCTTTATGTGGGCCCCCTCGAAGGCCGGCCCAGAGGCGCAGGAGGAGGCCCACAGCTCCTCCCTGTTGCCCAGGATGACCTCGGTGTTGGTGCCGACGTCGATGAGGAGGGACAGCTCTCCCGCCTCGTGGAGGCCTGTGGCGATGACGTCGGCGATGGCGTCGGGGCCCACGAAGCCGGCGACGACCGGCGGCAGGTAGACCCTCGCCCCGGGATTGATGTCGAGGCCTAGGTCCTGAGCCCTGGCGCAGAAGCCCCCTCCAACCA
The DNA here is from genome assembly GCA_001593875.1 of Candidatus Bathyarchaeota archaeon B23. Taxonomy (GTDB): domain Archaea; phylum Thermoproteota; class Bathyarchaeia; order TCS64; family B23; genus B23. The sequence continues at coordinate 5,589 of LUCA01000067.1, read as the reverse complement.
CGGGGGTGAAGGGTGAGACGGCTAGATACCGGGGGTCCAGGCCGAGGAAGAGGTGGTGCATAGCGGTGTTGCAGGCGACGGCGGCCTCGTAGATCATCGCCTCCTCCACCTCCACCCTCGACAAAGCCTCCTCCAAAGCCCTGTTCACCCCCTCGGCTGCCAGCCTCTGGAGCTCCTCTAGGTTGTCGGGGCTCTCCATGGCGTAGGTCATTCTGGCCATGATGTCCTCGCCGTGGATCGCCTGGGGGTTCTCCATCGCCCCCGTCGAGGCGACCTCACCGGTCTTGAGGTCGACGACCTGAACCACGATCTTCGAGGTCCCTATATCCACCGCCAACCCGTATAGGGTGTTGGTGGTGTCGCCGGGCTCTAGGGCGATGAGGGTGTCCCCCCAGAGTGTGGCCGTCGCCTCCCACCGCCCACTTCTGAGGGCCTCGGGCAGCGTCCTCAGAACCGCCCACTCGACCTCGGCCTCGCCGCCTACCGCCTCCAACACCCTCTCCAGGTCCCCCCTCCTCTCGCCTAGAGCGGGCCTCTCCAGCCTCAGGAGGGACTTCCAAACCCTCGGCTCCAGCTTCACGGCCCTGCTGAGTCCCCTCACCTCTATCCTCTGGGCCTCAACCCGGCTCTCAGGGGGGATGTTGACGACGACATCCCCCCTCACCCGTGTCTGGCAGGCGAGCCTGACGGCCCCCTCGAGTTCCGATGCCCCTAGGAGCTTCGCCTCAGCCGCCGTTGGGGGGCTGACGGCCTGGGGATCGTCGACGAGGACCCTACATCTACCGCAGAGACCCCTGCCACCGCACTCGCTCCTCAGCCCTATCGAGCCCTCAGCGGCGGCCTCAAGGATCGTCTCGCCCTCCTCGACCTCGATTCTACGGCCGTAGGGTTGGAAGACAACTTTGAAATGCCTCAAGCCGTCACATCTAAGATGACTCGGCGTATAAACCCTTTGCCTTAGGCCTCCCTAGGCTTGATCTTGAACTCGCAGCAGGGATCTCCCATGGCGATGCACCTCGACTCCTCAGCTATCATCTCCCTCTTGAAGCAGATGGTGGCGAAGCCGGCGATGATCCCCCGGATGAACTGGCTGAAGGGGCGGCCGGCGCTCCTCCCCAGCTCGCACTCTATGGATCGATGGATCCTCAGATGGATGTAGGGCGGCTCCTCCCTCAGCTCTAGGAGCTCCAGCATGCCATATCCCAGAGACATGAAGACCCCTGAGGCGATCTCACACTTCTCCATGAGGTCGCTGACGCCGATGGAGGCGGCCTCCTGGAAGATGCGCGTCCCCCTCATCATCCCCCCCCCCAGCCCCAGGTGGTAGAGCATCGCCTCACCCCCGGAGCCGAGATATGCTCCCTGAAGGAGATGAGAAGCCCCCGAAGGGCCGTCTCATCGAGTATGATGGCCCTCAGCGAGTCCAGGAGGAGGGGGAAGGAGACGTCGTCGGATATGAAGCCCTCCACCTTCGGCGTGATGACCTCCGCCTTTACCACGGGCTCCAGAGCTTCGAGTTCCCGCGCTACGGTGGAGGGGTCAACCTCTGAGCCGGTGAGGTCGATGAAGAGTAGGATGAGCCCCCTCTCCGCAGCCCTCACGGTCCTGGTGGAGCAGTAGGTGATATCCAACCCCCTCCCGGCGATCTCCCCGGTGATGGCGGCTAGCACCCCGGGTCTGGAGATGGCCTCCACCACCAGGCCGCAGAGCTGTCTACCACGGTAGAACATGAATCTCTGTATACCGAAGGGATTCACAGTCCTTATTCCCGAGATCTCCTTAAATATTTTATTTAATTGAAAATTAACATAAGTGACCGCTATCTAAACTTCATATCCCTCCACACACCTAAATCTCCGGTTTCCATCGGCGTAAAGGACATCTCCAGGAATCCCCATAGCTATCTGAGGGACGATGTCCGAGGGGAGGGTGAGGGGGAGGTTTGTCGTGCAGGAGCACCATGCATCTCACCTACACTGGGATCTGCGCCTGGAGATGGATGGCGTCCTCAAGAGCTGGGCCGTCCCTAAGGAGCCGCCGAGGGAGAGGGGAGTCAGGCGTCTGGCGGTGGAGGTGGAGGACCACCCCCTGGATTACATCGACTTTGAGGGGGTCATCCCCGAGGGCCTCTACGGGGCGGGGAGGGTCTACATCTGGGATAGGGGGACCTACACCCTTGAGAGTCGTAAGCCGGATAAGTTGGTCTTCCGGCTCAACGGCGAGAAGCTGAGGGGGCGCTATGCGCTGGTGAGGTTTAAGAAAAACCCGAAGAATTGGCTGTTCTTCAAGGCGAGGGAGGGGGATTAGAGGAGGCTCTTCGACAGCCTGGCGGCCACCGTGTAGAGGGGGTCGACGACCTGGGCCACTCGGATTTTGGCTGCGAGGCTGAGGAACATGTAGGCATCCATCCCATCCCAGCCGTAGTCTCGCTCCATCCAGTCGATGAGCTCCAGGAAGGCCCATCTGACGGCGTCCTCCAGGGGTCTGGCGCTGCAGAGGGTCATGATCTCCTCGCTGGACTCCACCCTCTATACGCCGCCCCTTCTCCACATCCACCCTAAGCTTAACGACGGCCGGAACCTCGACGGCCGTCCCACAGATCTCACCATCGCCCTGAACTGCGTGGACGTCGCCGAGGGAGAGGAGGGCTCCAGGCCTGAAGACCGGCAGCATCAATCGGTTTCCGGGCCTCACGTCGGGGCAATCCATGTTTCCTCCATGGGGGCCGGGGGAGATGCTGATTATCGCCTCGAAGGCCGGTGCGACGCCTATGGTGCCGATGAAGGGGTCGGCCTCCAACTCGTAGGTCTTGCCGTCCTTCCTCTCGAAGAGAACTCGGCTGCCCCTAATTCTATGGAACTTGGTCTCGGAGTCCAGCCTCCGCAGCCAGCCCTCCAGAGCTCCGAAGCCTGGTATCACGGCCTGGGCCCCCAGCTCCGGCAGCTCTATCTCGAGGATATCGACGATGAGGGTGTCTCCTGGTTCGGCGGCCTCGACGTAGATGGGGCCTGTCACCGGGTTTGGTTGGAGCTCCACGCCTCGCTCCATGGCCTCGGCGTAGGTCTGCCCTGGCTTGACGATGCCGCCGAAGGCGTCCCAGGTCTCCACCTCCAAGGTCTCGCCAGGCTCCACCCTGACTAGGGGCTCCACGTAGGGGCTTAGAACCGATGTGACCTCCAGCCTCAGGGTGTTCCTCCTCTCGATGCGCCTGGGGGTCATCGCAGGTAGATGGCGTCTTCGAGGAGTTAAAGGATGCGATCACCCCAGCTTCGATATCCGCTCCCATATCAGGGCGGCCAGCCGACCTCCCACTAGGCCTTGGATGCCGCCTAGGGTCATGAGGAGGATTATGAGGGAGGGGCTGACCTCCAGGATGCCTAGGAGGATCGTGGAGAGGGTTCCCGCAAAGCCCACGAGGAGGGAGGCGATGAGGGAGGCGATCATCAGCCTCCACCTCCTCACCCTCCCCTCCTCCACCACGTGGAGGAGCCTGTTGAAGAGGATGACCATGAAGCCATAGAGGAGGGAGAGGAGGAGGGTGAGGGGCGCCATCCACCCCCTTATGGAGGAGGTGAGGAGCCCCGCTATCGAGGCCGTCAACATCGCCCCGAGGGAGCCCATCATCAGGAAGGAGAGGTTCAGGAGGGTTATCTGGAGGAGTAGGGAGAACATCTTATCGTAGGGCGGCGGGGCCAGGGACTTCTGGAGGAAGATGACCACTCCGAAGAGGGCGGAGAGGGCCAGCTCCCTGTATCTAACCATCAAGGTGCTTTCACCTACTCCTATTTATCTCTCCTGATAGGAAAGATTAAATCTGGGTTTTCAGCCTCTACTCTACGGTTCAGAGAGAGGTGTGAGTCTTGGCCCTAGAGTATGTGTATGCCGCGATGCTCCTCCACAGCGCCGGTAAGGAGATCACAGAGAACGCCCTAGAGAACGTCCTCCAGGCGGCCGGCGTAAAGCCCGACTCCGTGAGGATAAAAGCCCTAGTGGCCGCCCTCTCGGAGATCGACATCGACGAGGCCCTCAAGGCTCCGCTGTTGACGGCCGCCGTCCCGGCTGCGGCGCCTGAGAAGGCCGAGGAGGAGGAAGAGGAGAAGCCTAGGGAGGAAGAGGAGGAGGAAGAGGAGGAAGACCTCCAGGGGCTCAGCGCCCTCTTCGGCTAAGGCTCCACGGAGCTGGCCATCTTGGAGGTTCCGCCGGACGAGTTTAGGCTACCCTTCTTTGAGGAGAACGGCTTCGTAAGGAGGCGATGCCCCCTCTGCGGCAACCACTATTGGACTCAGAACCCGGATCAGGAGACCTGCGGCGACGCCCCCTGTGTCGCCTACACCTTCATCGACAAACCCCCGACGAGGGTGAGGCTGACGGTCTCGGAGATGCGGGAGAAGTTCCTCTCCTTCTTCGAGCGCCACGGCCACGGCAGGGTTAGGCCCTACCCCGTCGTCGCCCGATGGAGAGACGACCTGATGGTGACCATCGCCAGCATCGTCGACTTCCAGCCCTACGTCATAGAGGGCGTCATACCGCCGCCGTCAAACCCCCTAGTCGTCAGCCAACCCTGTATGAGGTTTGAGGACATCGACCTCGTAGGCCCCACCTTCGGCAGACACCTCACCATCTTCGAGATGGGAGGCCACCACGCCTTCAACTACGAGGGGCAGCCCGAGGTCTACTGGAAGGATCAGACGGTGAGGTATCATCATGAGCTCCTCTGCGACGACCTCGGCGTCCCCTCAGAGATGGTCACCTACAAGGAGGGCCTCTGGTCGGGAGGTGGAAATGCCGGCTACGACCTCGAGGGGTGCGTCGCCGGCTTGGAGGTCTCCACCCTCGTCTTCATGATGTATAGGGTCGTCGGCGATCACCTGGAGCCGATGCCCTGTAGGGTCGTCGACACCGGATACGGCATAGAGCGGTGGAGCTGGCTTAGTCAGGGGTCGCCCAGCGCCTTCCACGCCATCTACGGCCCGATACTGGAGGGGTTACTGAGGGAGGCGGAGATAACCATCGAAGACGCCGTGTTGGCTGAGGCGGCCAAACACTCCTGTATCTCCAGGGCTGAGGAGCTCCTGGAGGCTAGGGGGAGGCTCGCAGACCTCCTAGGCCTAGGACGGGACGAGCTTCTGAGAGCTCTGAGGCCTCTGGAGGCCGTCTACACAGCCCTAGATCATACTAAGGGCCTGGTCTTCCTCCTCTCCGAGGGCGTCGTCCCCTCGAATGTGAAGGAGGGCTATCTAGCGAGGCTCCTCATCCGGAGGGCCTACAGGGTGCTGAGGAGAGCCGGCTTGGAGGAGAGGCTCCTAGACCTGGTGGAGGCCCAGATCGGATACTGGGGCGACGACTTCCCCCAGCTGAAGGAGATGAGGGATGAGGTCCTGGAGATGGTGGAGGTGGAGCTGTCGAAATACCGGGAGACTCTGAGACGGGGTGGGAGCCTCGTCAGGAGGCTGCTGAGGCGGAGGCCTGCCATCGACGTCGAGACCCTCATAGAACTCTACGACTCCCATGGGCTGACGCCTGAAGACGTCGACGAGGCCGCCTCCCCCCTGGGGGTCTCCGTCGAGGCGCCAGAGGACTTTTACGCCC
>LUCA01000066.1 GCA_001593875.1 Candidatus Bathyarchaeota archaeon B23 | reverse complement strand
AGGGGTCTAGAAACCTTATGTGGTCCACGTGATCCGCGTGGGCGTGGCTGATGAAGACGGCGTCATACCTCGGCTCCTCGTAGGGGAGGCGTCCCCCCTCTAGGTGACGCCGGGAGTAGAGCCCCCTCAATCCGGGGATGAGGTTGAACTCCAGGAGGTCGAGGAGGTGGCTGTGGCCCCTGGGCTGGAGCCAGCCGGCGTAGAAGCGCCTCTCAGCTGAGAAGGAGCGTCCGAAGTCGAGCCACAGCCTCGTCTCCCCGTCTTCGATGAGTATCCTGTTCCCGCCGACCTCGCCCACGCCGCCGTGGAAGGTGATGGAGACCATCCGTCAACAGCGAATACGGGGCGCCACTATATCTGGCTTCGGGCCGTTGAAATAGGGGTTCCACAACTTATATTCGAGATGCCTGCTAGGGTCGTCGCCGTGGTGGGCTACAAGAGCTCCGGAAAGACGAGGGTCATCGAGGGCCTTGTGAGGGAGCTCACCTCCAGGGGGCATAGGGTGGGAACCCTGAAGCATGCGACGCCGCATCACCTCCTGGACACGCCGGGTAGGGACACCTGGAGGCATAGGGAAGCCGGAGCCGAGGCCTCCGCCGTCATAGCCGATGGGAGGGCAGCCCTCTTCCTAGACCGCCCCCTCACCGTCGCAGAGGCCCTGGAGATCCTTGGGCCGCTGGACCTCGTCATCCTAGAGGGCTTCAAATCCCTCGACTATATACCCCGCATCCTCCTCCCCCGATCCCCAGGGGAGCTGGAGGAGCTCTCCAACGGCCTGGAGATCGCCGTCGTCGCCCCGCAACTCCTGGAGGGCGGGGAGGTGGAGGCGTCCCTCCTCGGCCTCGATGAGGTGGAGGAGTTGGCCTCCCTCGTCGAGGCGAGGGCCCTCCCCCTCCTACCTGGACTGAACTGCGGCAGATGCGGCCATGAGAGCTGTAGGGAGCTGGCCAAGGCGATCCTGATGGGGGAGGCCGACGCCTCTGGATGCGTCTACCTATGGGCGGGGGATGTGGAGCTCCTAGTCGACGGCCGTAGGGTGCCCCTAAACCCCTATGTTAGAGGAGTCTTCAGGGGCGTCCTACAGGGGTTGATCAACACCTTAAAGGGGTGTGAGGGCATCCGGCGAATAGAGGTGAGGCTGGAGGTGGAGGGGGATGGCTGAGCACCTCTGGGTCTGCGTCGACAGCAACGAGGCCTCCCAGCAGCCCGAGATCGTCAACTATCTACGGCTCTCCGGCTGCGAGGTGGAGGTGAGGAGGCTGCCGGTCTGCGACTACGTCGTCTCCGACCGCTGCGGCGTGGAGCGGAAGGACGCCCTGGACCTCGCCAACAGCCTGAAGGATGGACGCCTCTTCAATCAGGCTAGGGAGATCGCCGAGGCCTATGGGAGGCCCATCCTCATCCTGGAGGGGAGGCTCACCAGGGTTCTGAGGCGAAGCCGGATGAGGCCCTCCTCCCTCTACGGCGCCCTCGCCAGCCTAGCCCTCGACTACGGCTTCTCCATCATCCCGACGGCCGATGCCTACGCCACGGCCCTCCTCCTCCAGAGGCTCGCCTACAGGGAGCAGGTGGAGGAGCGGAGACCCCCGCAGCTGAGGAGCGTCAGCCGACGCATGCCCCTCGAGGAGCAGCAGCTCTTCCTGCTTTCAGGGCTCCCGAACATCGGTAGGTCCCTCGCCGAGGAGCTCCTCAGACATCTCGGCACCCCGATGAGGGTTTTGGAGGAGCTGGCATCGGCTGAGGTTAGGATGTCGAGGACGGGGAAGACCAGGAGGCTGGAGGGACCCCTGAGGGAGGTGAAGGGGATAGGACCAAAGATCGTGGAGGAGGCCAAGAGGCTTTTGACGACCCCCTATCCATCGGAGGCCTCCACCGAGGGGGAATCCTCAACCTTAATCAAGTATCTAGGCTCCCATGTAGATGAGGAAGCCAATGAGCCTAGGGGAAGTTAGGAGGCTGTTCTCCGAGCTCGTTGGGATTCCGAGCCCCAATCCACCTGGTTACACGGATGAGGTGGCGGATTTCATAGCGGGATACCTGGAGGACGCCGGCCTGGAGGTGGAGGTGGTCTCGAGGACTAGGCATAGGGATAACGTGGTGGCCACCCTGGAGGGCGTGGAGGAGGGAGGGCCTCGACCTGGATTGTAGGGTGCTGAAGGTCTGGCCCCCCTGGGAGACGGATGAGGAAGAGGCCCTAGTGCGCATCGTCTACGATCTCCTCCAACGCCTCCTGGGGAGGCCTCCAAGGGTGTCGGAGAAGCTGGGGGCTACCGATATGTGGCTCTACAACCAGCTGGGAGCTCCGACGGTCCATGTGGGGCCTGGGGTCGCCGTCAACTCTCACATCACCGATGAGTACGCCGAGTTGGAGCCCATCGGGATGGCCGTGGAGCTCTATCGGGAGCTGATGACCCGCCTCTGAGTTGGGAGGGCTGACCAAAACTTTATTCACACCCCCCTCCAAATCTCCGTGGGCCCGTAGCCGAGTGGATAAGGCGCCGGCCTCCGGAGCCGGAGAGCGGGGGTTCGAGTCCCTCCGGGCCCGGTGGGATAGCCATGTCGAATCCACTGGACGCTTTGAGGGAGGAGTGCCTACGCCTCCTAGACGAAGGCCTTGAGGGTCTCTCCCTCGAGTTGGAGTCCCTAGAGCCGGCTCTCTCAAGGCCGCCCAACCCCGCGATGGGGGATCTCTCCACCTCCCTCTGCTTCAAGCTGGCCTCGAGGCTGGGTAGAAGCCCCCAGGGGCTGGCTGAGGAGCTGAAGGGGGTCATGGATCCCTCGTCCTCCCGCCTCGTCGCCTCCGTGGAGGCTGTGGGGGGTTATATCAACTTCCACGCCGACCCCGGGGAGTTCTCCAAGCTGACCCTGGAGACGGCAGTGGGGGAGGAGGGGGACTACGGCCTCTTGAAGGCCGAGAGGCCTGAGAGGGTGATGGTGGAGCACACCAGCGCCAACCCCAATGGGCCGATCCACGTGGGAAACGCCAGGAACTCGATACTGGGCGACGCCCTCGCCAAGATGCTGAGATACAGGGGTCATAGGGTTGTGGTCCACTTCTACGTCGACGACATGGGTCGACAGGTGGCGATGGCCACCTACGGCTGGAGGCTTCTAGGCAGGCCGGAACCCGAGGGGCCCTCAGACCTCTGGGTGGGCACCATCTACGCCTCGGTGAACATCATAAAGGAGGTGAAGAGGCTGAAGAGGGAGCTGGAGGAGGCGAAGGCCCTAGAGGCCTACGCCAGGGTGAGGGAGATCAACGCGGAGCTCAGCCGTTACGCCGCGGCGGCCCAGGAGCTGAGGGATAGAGCGCCAGGTGTCTTCGACGCCCTCCTGGAGGCCTTGGAGGGGGTGGAGGACCCAGATGGGGAGATCTCGAGGCTCAACGCCGAGTATGAGCGTGGAGAGGCTGAGGCGAAGAGGGATGTGCGGCGGCTGGTGGAGTACTGCCTCAGTGGCTTCAGGGAGGCCCTCGGCGAGATCGGCGTCCACTTCGATTCCTGGGACTATGAGAGCGACCTCGTCTGGAGTGGAGCCGTCGAGGAGGTCATCGGGAGGCTGAGGAGAACCCCCTACACCCGCCTCGAGGGCGGCGCCCTCATCCTCGACTGTGAGGCCGTGGCCCAAGACCTGAAGCTGAAGGAGAGGTGGGGCATCAACCCCCGATACGAGATACCAGACCTCGTCCTCGTAAGGGCTGATGGGACGACGCTCTACACGACGAGGGATATCGCCTACTCCCTCTGGAAGTTTGATCACGTCGACAGGGTGATCAACGTCATCGGCTACGAGCAGAGCACAGCCCAGCTCCAATTGAGGGTGGCCCTCGCAGCCCTAGGGCTGGTGGAGATCGCCGACAGGCAGAGGCACTACGCCTACAAGTTCGTGACGCTCCCGGGGTTGAAGATGAGCGGCCGCCTCGGGAGGTACGTCACCCTGAGGGAGGTCGTCGAGAGGGCCGTGGAGCTGGCCCATAAGGAGGTGGAGGCCCGGTCGCCGGGGCTTTCGGAGGGGGAGAAGCGGCGGATCGCCGAGATGGTGGGCCACGGAGCCGTGAAGTATGCGCTGCTGAGCGTCGACCCCATGAAGACCGTCGTCTTCGACTGGGATAGGGTGCTGGACTTCGAGAGGAACAGCGCCCCCTTCATCCAATACTCCCACGCCAGGGCCTGCAGCATCCTCCGAAAGGCTGAGAATCCCCCACAGCCCGACTACGGCCTGCTGCGGGATGGGAAGGAGAGGGAGCTGGTCCACCTCGTAGCCAGCTTCCCCGACGTCTTCCAGGAGGCCGTGGAGGCCCTGAGCCCCCAGGCCATCGCCTCCTACGCCAACACGTTGGCCGACAGGTTCAACAGCTTCTACGCCTCCCACCCGGTGTTGAAGGCGGAGCCCAAAGGCCTAGCCGGGGCGAGGCTGATTCTCGTCGACGCCGTCCGCATCGCCCTCAGGAACTCCCTCTCCGCCCTCGGGATCGAAGCCCCAGAGCGGATGTAGCCGCTGCGTTTCCTTTATATATCTCGCCTCCGCTGAGGCGATCTTGATGGGCCATGAACCTGTGGAGGCTTAGGGTCTGGAACCCTCGCCCTCATCATAGGGGTCTCAACCCTGGGCTTCTCCCTCTTGCTCTCCCTCCTGGGGGCCTTCAGCCTCCTCTCTCTCAGCCTCCTCGTCGCCCTCTTCAACATCCTCCAGTGGTTGATGGCCCCCTACCTGGTCGACGCCATCTACCGGGTGAGGGCGCTCGACGAGGAGAGGCACCCCGAGCTTCACCGTATCCTAGATGAGTTGTCGGAGAGGTCCGGCATCTCCAGGCCTAGATTGATGTTGGCCGAGCTTCCGATACCCAACGCCTTCGCCTATGGCTCGCCGTTGACGGGGGGTAGGGTGGCCGTAACCTCGGGGCTGCTGAGGACCCTGGAGCTGGAGGAGGTGGAGGCGGTCATCGGCCATGAGCTGGGCCATATCAGGCATAGGGATGTCCAGGTGATGATGTTCGCCTCCTTCCTCCCCTCCCTCTTCTACCTCCTCGCCAGGTCAACCCTCTACCCCTACTATGGCTACTACACCGGGAGGAGGCGTGGGGACTACACGGCCCTCGCCCTGGTGGGCGCCGTATCGATGTTCATCTACTTCCTCCTCCTCATCTTCACCCTCTCCCTCAGCAGGCTGAGGGAGTACTACGCCGACCAGCACTGCGCCTCCATCGTCGACGACGGAGGGAGGAAGCTCGCTGAGGCGCTGGCGAAGATATCGACCTACACCTCCAGGATGGGGAGGGCTAAGACCCTGGGATTGGGGAGCTTCAAGACCCTCTTCATCGCCGATCCAGATCGAGCTGCGGCTGACGTCCGGGAGCTGAGATATGGGGGGAGAGATGAGGAGCTGGTGAGGAGCCTGTTGGAGCGTAGGCTCACCTGGATCGATCGATTCCTTGAGCTCTTCTCAACCCATCCCAACGTCGTGAGGAGGATAAGAGCCCTCATGGGGCAGTAGCTCCTCTCACCTCCTCCCCGATCCTCCCGGCGAGCTCGACGGCCTCGAGGAGCCTATCCCCCTCGATCCAGTAGGGCTCCAGGATGATGTGGAGGCATCCCGCCTCCCCGAACCTCATGATCCTCTCGACGCACTCATCGACATCTCCATATATGATCGTGGAGTCCGCCGTCTCCTCCGGGACCTCCGCCGCCAACCTATCCCACAGCTCCATGTCCACCACCAAGTCCTGCGTCCTCAGCCCTGGGTGGCTGTGGCCGGCGGCCCAGAGGATGTCGGGGTA
>LUCA01000065.1 GCA_001593875.1 Candidatus Bathyarchaeota archaeon B23 | reverse complement strand
GCCGCCGGTCATCGCTATGAGCCTCTCCCCCCTCCTAGCCCTCTCGAAGGCCGCTAGGACGACTCTAGCGATGATGCCCGGCTTCAGGGCTCTACCCAGCTTGCTGTAGAAGCGTCCCTCCATCTCGATCAACCGATAACCCTCCGAGAGGGTTTAAGCCTTTTCGAGGCGTACCGTATATACTGGAATTTATGGAGGTGAGGAAGGCTTTTATCCCGCGGTGGGGGTATGGAGAAGAGTCGGAGATGTATAGACCCCGACTTCTTCTCGGAGGTTCTGATGTAGATGATCGAGATAAGGCTGCACGGTAGGGGTGGCCAGGGGGTAGTAGCCAGCGGCGAGATGATAGCCCTAGCGGCCGTCTACGAGGGCAAGTATTGTAGGGCCTTCCCCTTCTACGGCTCAGCCAGGAGGGGTTCACCCGTCGTCGCCTTCGCCCAGATAGGGGAGATGGAGGAGGCGACGAGGTGTTACGTCTATACGCCCGACGTCGTCCTGGTCCTGGACCCCGAGATACCCAGGGCCGTCGACGTCACCCTCGGCCTGAAGAGCGACGGCGTCATCGTCTGGAACACGGAGCTCTCCGCCGAGGAGGCCTTGAAGGAGCTGAAGGCCGAGGTCAAGATCGGCGTCGTCGACGCCACCACCATCGCCCTGGAGAGCTTCGGCAGGCCCATACCCAACACGGCGCTGCTGGGCGCCTTCGCCAGGACGACGGGGATGTTGAAGCTGGAGTCCATCGAGAAGGCCATAAGGAGGAGGTTCTCCGGCGAGGTGGCCGAGAAGAACGTCGTGGCGGCGAGGAGGGGGTTTGAGGAGGTGAGCATCTATGAGCCGTGAGGAGCCTCCCTTCGGCATCAAGGGCCTAGTCCTCAGGGGTGGCCCCCTCGGGGGCGGCGGAGTCTCCGGGGGGATGTACGTCGGCGACTGGAAGATCTTCTCCCCCAAGATCGACTATGAGAGGTGCACCAAGTGCTGGCTCTGCGTCACCTACTGCCCTGAGGCCGCCCTCTCGAAGGGTGAGAGGGGCCCTGAGCTGGATCCCAGGTTCTGTAAGGGCTGTGGGATCTGCGGCAACGAGTGCCCCGTCGAGGCGATTGAGATGGTGAGGGAGTGATCGGGATGCCGGAAGTAGATGTTATGCCCGGGAATAAGGCGGTCGCCTACGGCGTGAAGCTCTCGAGGGTTGAGGGCATCTCCCTCTTCCCCATCACCCCGCAGACGACCATCGTCGAGTATCTAGCCGACTTCATAGCCAATGGGGAGCTGGAGGCTGAGTATATCCACGCCGAGGGAGAGCACACCGCCATGGGCGTCGCCATCGGCCTCTCCCTCGCCGGCGTGAGGACCTTCACGGCGACCAACTCCCAGGGCCTGGCCTACATGCATGAGTGCGTCGCCCAGGCCCCGGCCTACAGGACGCCGCTGTTGATGGCCATCGCCAACAGGACCCTAGGCTGGTTCTGGTCCATCCAGCCCGACTACTCGGATGTGATGCCGGAGCTCAACCTCGGCTGGGTCATCCAATTCGTCGAGAGCAATCAGGAGTGCCTCGACACCGTCATCCAGCTCTACAAGATCGCTGAGGACAAGCGTGTGATGCTGCCGGCGATGCTCTGCCTAGACGGCTTCTACCTCTCCTACTCCAACGAGAGGGTGGAGATACCCGATCAGGGGGAGGTGGACGACTTCCTGCCACCCTACGAGCCGGAGCACTCGGTGGACCCGACGCTGAGGGACTTCGGCCCAGCCGCAGGCCTGCCGCCGCCCCTCCACACCACCTACAGGAGGATCTACGAGGAGATACTCCACGACGCCAAGGCCGTCATCAAGGAGGTGGACGAGGAGTTTGGGAGGCGCTTCGGCCGCAGCTATGGGGGCCTCATCGAGGAGTATAGGTGCGACGACGTCGACACGCTCCTCGTCACCATGGGCTCCATGACGACGGCCGCCCGCAGGGCCATCGACAGGCTGCAGGGCGAGGGCCGCCGCATAGGGCTGGTGAAGGTGAAGACGTTGAGGCCCTTCCCCATCGAGGAGTTCAGGGCGCTCGCCGAGAGGGTCGACGCCATCGGCGTCGTGGACAGGATGATGCTCCACGGCACGGGGGGTGGAGGCCTCTTCGCCGACCTGAAGTCGGCCCTCTACTCCCTGGAGGAGAGGCCCCTACTAGTCGACTTCATCGCCGGCATGGGGGGCGACGACATCTCCACCATGGACTTCGTCGAGATGGGTGAGAGGGTTCTGAAGACGGCTGAGCGGGGGAGGGTGGAGAGGGAGGTGGAGTACGTCGAGCATCCCTATCAGCCGACGGCGAGGATCATCCCCCTCAAGGAGAAGAGGGTCATCTACCCCGGGAGCGGGGGCTGCACGGGCTGTGGGGCCAGCATCATCATAAGGCATGTGCTCGACGTCCTAGGGCCCAACACCGTCATCGTCGACCCGCCAAACTGCGCTGGCGTCAACTACGCCAGCGTCGTCGGCGTCCCATGGATACTCGCCAACTACGCCGCCACGGCCGGCTATCAGACAGGCTTCTATAGGGCTTACAAGCTGAAGGGTAAGGCCGACAAGGTTCACGTCGTCAGCTTCGCCGGCGACGGGGGCACCGTCGACATAGGGCTCCAGGCCCTCTCCGGCGCCGCCGAGCGGGGGGAGTCCATCATCTGGATCTGCTACGACAACGAGGCCTACATGAATACGGGCATCCAGCGGAGCGGGTCGACCCCCCTCTTCGCGAGGACTACGACGACTCCGGCCGGTAAGGTCTGGAGGGGTAAGGGTGAGAGGCCTAAGAACGTCCCCCTAATCATGGCGGCCCATGGAATACCCTACGTGGCGACGGCCTCGATAGCCTTCATACCGGATCTGAGGCGTAAGGTTAAGAGGGCAGCCGAGATCACATCGGCGGGTAAGGGGTTGGCCTACATCCACATCCAGGCGCCCTGCCCGACGGGGTGGTATTATCCGCCTGAGAAGACCGTGGAGGTGGCGAGGCTGGCGGTGCTGACGGGCGCCTGGCCCCTCATCGAGATCGAGGAGGGGAGGGTGAAGATCAACGTGAAGCCGAAGAAGCTGAGGCCGATAAAGGAGTATCTAAGGCTTCAGGGCAGGTTCAGGCATCTAACCGATGAGCAGATAGAGGAGATTCAGCGGTGGGTCAACGAGAGCTGGGAGAGCTGGCTGAAGCTGGAGGAGATGGGGAAGCTCCCCTGGTATAAATAACCCCTTTTTCACAACCGTTTTAGGCTGAGGCTCCAACTCCCTTAGGGTGGTTGCTTGCCGAGGAGGATCACAGAGGAGGATGTGGAGGCCCTATCCCTAGGCGGAGCCATCCTCGGCGGCGGAGGAGGAGGCTCCCCCGAGGGCGGGCGGAGGAAGGGGCTTCTAGCCCTAGAGATCGGGGACATCTGGCTCTACCCGCCGGAGGAGCTCCCCGAGGACGCCGTGGTCGCGACGGTCGTCGCCCTGGGGGCCCCTACGCAGAGGGGTGGGATGAAGCCCAGCGGCTTCATCAGGGCGGCTCAGCTCCTCTGGGAGGCGGGCGTGGACTTCGAGGGCGTCATAGCGGCCGAGAATGGGGGCTACAACAGCTTCGGGGGATGGCTTCCCGCCGCCGCCCTGGGGCTGCCCGTCGTCGACGCCCCCTGCGACGGGAGGGCGCACCCCACGGCGGTGATGGGGAGCATGGGCCTACATCGATTGGAGGGCTACCGATCGGTGAAGGCCGTGGTCGCCGAGGGCGTCGAGGTGTTGGCGTGGGGCTCGGTGGAGGCGACCAGCCGGATAGCCAGGATGGTGGCCTCCGAGAGGGGCATCGTCGCCATGGCGAGGGACCCCATCGCGCTGAGCTACGCCGTGGAGCATGGAGCCCCTGGGGCCCTCTCCAAGGCCCTGGAGCTGGGGCATCACGCCCTGAAGGCCCTGAGGGAGGGGGGTGAGGAGGCGGTGAGGGCGGCGATGGACTTCCTCGGGGGGTGGATCCTCTGCCGTTGTAGGGTGGGGAGGAAGCATCTGGAGACCCGTGGGGGCTTCGACGTCGGCCTCCTGGAGGTTGAGGCCGAGGGGGAGAACTATGAACTCACCTTCCTCAACGAGTATATGACCCTCGAACACGGCGGCCATAGGGTGGCCACCTTCCCAGATCTCATCTCCACCTTCGACCTGGAGGGGAGGCCCATCACCTCGGCCGCCGTGGAGGAGGGAGACACCGTCTACGTCACCGTCGTCCCGAAGGAGCGGATACCCACGGGAGATGGAGTACGCTATCCAGAGGTCTACGAGCCCGTGGAGAGGGCGCTGGGGAAGCCGATGATCCAACACTTAAAGGGCTTCCTGAGGGAGTGAGCGATCTACGGAGGGCGTGAAACCCCTCTATTTATAGAGTCTCACCCGGCTCCCCAGGGCCTGCCCCGGAACTCCCCGCTGGAATCTCACCCTCAGAACCCCTCCACGGCCGTGGAGGGAGAGGACTCTCCCCCTTATCTTCGGCTCGTCGGCCGGCCAATCCACCCTCCACCCTATGAGGCCTCCAGCCTCCCTCGGCCCTACGCCCAGGGGCCTTACGAGGCACTCCCTAGGCCTCTGGGTCTTGGGGCCAGTCCTATAGTTGAGTATCACCCCCTCCCTGGGACATGTTTCTCCCTCCTACCTCGCCCCCTTCGCCGGGCATCGGGGGTCCTTAGTCCTCCCCTGGATGCTGCAGAGGATGTATCGGGAGCATCGGCCATGCTTATCGGTGTGGTAGTTGGGGAGGATGGGACACCGCTGACTCATCAAGGATTTAATGCTTATGGAACCGAGGGAAAAATCTTTTGAATAAAAAATTGAAGGCCTAAAGCCCTACTCCTCCACCTGGAAGGGGGGCTCGACGCTGAAGGACCAGGGGAAGATCGTAGGCCTATCCCTGGGGTAGAGCTCCAGGATGCGGCGCCTCAGCTCCAGGTCCCGCTGGGTGAAGGGGGCCGGAGATCGCTGGTAGAGCGTCGCCCTGTAGGGGGAGAGGCGGGCATATAGGGTGTCAGCCTTCACCCTCAACCCCTCCCGATCGCCTCTGCCGAGGGCGATATCCCCCTCGCCGCTGGGCATATCGAGGAGCTCCACCTGGAAGGACTCCTCCCCCAGCTCCCCCGCCACCTCCCTGAGGTCTAGGCCCCTCCACCACCTAAACCTCACATAGTGATAGGGCTTCAATCCAGGGGTTTTAGGGCACACCCCTTTATATCTCCACGGCGAAGGTGATGGGATGGGCCACCACATCGCCGTCGTGGGAACCGGGAGGGTGGGGAGGCCGACGGCCTACACCCTCCTCTGCGAGGGCCTCGCCGAGGAGTTGTCCCTCGTCGACGTGAAGCCCGGCCTCGCCTGGGCCTTCGGCGAGGAGTTGAAGCATGCGGCCACCAGCCTCAAGCTCGACGTGGAGATAAACGCCTATGAGCGAGATGAGGAGGTCTCAGGGGCGGACCTCGTCGTCGTCACGGCTGGAAAGCCTCGGATACCCGGCGTAAAGATGAGCCGCAGAGACCTAGTCCCCGAGAACGCCAGGACCATCGCCTACATCGCCGAGGTGATGCCGCCGAGGAACCGGGGCGCCAGATGGGTGGTGGTCTCAAACCCCGTCGACGCCATGGCCACCCTCTTCAAGAGGGTCTCGGGTGAGAGCTACGTCATCAGCACCGGAGACCACGCCGACACGCTGAGGTTCAGGGCCAAGCTGGCCATGGAGCTGGCCGTCCCCTACTCCAGGGTGGAGGGCTACGTCGGAGGGGAACACGGGAAGGCCGCCTACCCCCTATGGTCGACGGTCCGCATAGGGGGCCAACCCCTCGAGGAGTATCTCGCATCGACGGGTAAAACCCTAGATCGAGGGGCCGTCGTAGAATACCTCCGAGGGGTCTCGAAGAGGATCGTGGACACCATCGGCGGCACCGAATACGGGCCCGCATCGGCCTTCAGGGACATCGTCCGGTCCATCCTCCAGGATCGACGGGAGGTCTACAGCGTCGCCGTCTCCAGGAGGATGCCGGGGATACCGGAGGAGGTGAACGTCAACGTCCCCATCCATGTCGGCCAGAGCCTCGGACCCGACCTATGGAGCGAGCTGACGGATGAGGAGCAGGGGGCCCTCGTGGAGGCCGCCAGGGCCATCTA
>LUCA01000002.1 GCA_001593875.1 Candidatus Bathyarchaeota archaeon B23 | reverse complement strand
GATATACAAAGAAAAGGTCCAAGTTCTCCATGGAGAGGTTCACAAGAATTTAGGTTTAACCATCTACGAACCTAAGGCTAGAAAATATTGGGATAATGAAAGAGGGAAGGATGTCCAGTGGAGAGCTGTCTCCAGCCTGTTAGATCATCTGTCGAGAAGCCCAATGTTTAAAGCCGTTCTCGTAACGATGAGCAAAGCCCCCTTCAAGCTCGAGCCGGACATCCCCAAGAAGCTTGAGGGCAGGATAAGGTGGGCCAGGAGAGAAGCCTGGATAAAGGCCGCCTACGAGGCCCAGAGGGACCACCTCGTCGACTTCGGGGGAGAGGAGACGGGGTGATGAAGCCTTATCTCTAAGCCTGAGCCATCTCCTATGATGGTCGGCTTCAGAGATCGCTACCTGAAGACGGTCTTCAACACCATCGACCGATATCGCCTAGTGGAGGATGGAGACCACATCTTCATCGGCCTCAGCGGCGGCAAGGACAGCGGATCAGCCCTCTACGCCCTGGCCAGATACGTGGAGGAGAGGGGCGTCGACTGCGAGCTTCATCCCTTCCACATCAACTTCGCCCTCCCCTTCTCGGGGGAGGTGGAGGAGGTGGTGAGGAGGCAGGCTGAGCTGTTGGGCCTACCCCTAGAGGTCTTCCACCTCGCCGATTACGGCATAGATATGGCTAGGGTTGCCCGTCTCCCTAGGCCCATCTGCAGCTCCTGCGGTGTCATCAAGCGGTATTTGATGAACCGGCTGCCCCGTGAGCTGGGGGCGACGAAGCTGGCGACGGGCCATCACGCCGACGACTTCATCGTCTTCTTTTTCAAGAACCTCCTCGGTGGAAACCTCGCCTGGAGCTCCAAGTTCGTCCCCCTGTTGCCGACGAGGGGCAAGCAGCTGGGCCGCATAAGGCCCCTCTTCTTCGTTGGCGGGAGGGAGAATAGGCGATTCTGCGAGGCCGTCGGCCTACCCTACGTCGAGGAGGATGTCTGCCCCCACACCCTCTACGGCTGCGGCGTAGACCGATCCAAGAGGCTCTGGCTGGACGTCGTCGAATACATACAGCGGCGACAGCCAACCTTCCGGAGGAGGATGATGAACAGCATCCTGAGGATGGCCAAACTCCTATCGGCCCAGCCCGATAAGAGGCCCCTCAGGGAGTGCCGCCTCTGCGGAGAGCCGACAAGCACCGAGCTATGCGCCTTCTGCCGCCTCGTGGAGGCCCAGAGGAGGGTCGGCTGAGGCTCTGATCATCATCTTCATATCCCTCGGGATGGTTGCTCCTTGGATGGAAACCCTGAGGGCCTATGTGGAGGTCTGCAAGCCTAGGGTCGCATCCCTCCTAGTCTTCTCGGGCCTGGCCAGCGGCGTCATAGCTCTGAGGATGGGCCTTGGCGTCGAGCCCCCTCTAGGCTTCACTCCCCAGGTGTCGTTGATGCTCTCCACCCTCGCCCTGATCCTGGTTGTCTCCGGCGCCAACGCCATAACCTGCTACATCGACCAGGACATCGACGCGATGATGGAGCGAACCAGGCGTCGTCCCATCCCCTCCGGTAGGATCGATCCGCCTGTTAAGGCCCTATACTACGGCGCCGCCCTCTCGATCCTAGGTCTCATCCCTCTTCTAGCCCTCAGCCTACCCGCCTTCCTCTGGGCCCTCTTCGGCCTAGTGGACAGCGTCGTCGTCTATAATCTCCTGACGAAGCGGAGAACCGTCTGGAACATCGTGTTGGGGTCGCCGGCCGGTGGGGCTCCGTCGATGGTCTGCTGGTCAGCCGTCACGGGGCAACCCTTCCACCCCGTTCCGTTTCTCCTGGCGGCCTTGATAGTCCTCTGGACGCCGTCACACATCTGGAGCCTGGCGATTAGATACGCCGACGACTATCGGAGGGCCGTCGTCCCCATGCTCCCGGTGAGGGTGGGCTTTAGGTCTGCCACGAGGTGTATCGCCTCGACGACTCTCCTCCTACCCGTTTTATCCACGATCCTCGGAGTTGTTGGACGTTTCCACATAGGCTTCTATATCCTCGTCCACAGCCTAAACCTCATAATAATCCTACTGAGTCTAAACCTCCTCTTCAGGCCAAGCCATGGAAACGCCTACAAGCTCTTCAAGTTCACCAGCCCCTACCTAGCGCTGTTACTCGTCTCCGCCGCCTTCTCAGCCCATTAGCAAAGCTATATTAGGGCCGCTGGGAGGCGATAAAGGATGGCCTACCCAACCCATGGAGAGTGCGCCAACTTCAGGGATGGCCGCTGCCTCCTCCTCGGCGTGGAGGTGGACCCCAACGGCCCAGCCTGCCCCAACTTCACGCCAAGATCCGCTCCAATCCCTACAGCCCCGTCGCCCCCCTCCGAGCTCTGGAGGATAAAGAGGGAGCTGGAGGAGCTCAGATGGAATCTACGCCTCTTGGAGATGAGGCTCAAGCGTCTAAAGTCGATGAGGGCCAGCCCCTGAGCAGGGCCGAATTGAACTCATACTCCAGCCTCCTGGGGTCCCTCAGGCTTGGGCTCAGCACTCCGCTCCCCTTCAGCTCGGCTATGATCCTGTTGATGTCCCTACCAAGCCCCAGCTCCTCCGCCGCCCCCCTCAAGGCGTCGGCGTCGACCCTATGATCCTCGACGAGCCCCACCAATCGATCCAGAAGCATCAGGATCGCCCCCGTCTTCGCCTCCCCTATCTCGTTTAGATATCTCTCCACCGCCTCCCTCGGCCTCCAGACCCCCTCTTCCAGGGCCATCTTGATGAGGTTCCTCACGGCGTGGGGCATCTCATAGACCTCATCGGAGGTGAACCTCGCTAGTCGATCTTCCCAGGCCATCGACTTCGCTGAGGCCTTGGGTATGAGCAGTCTCTCCTCGATGAGGAGGAGCATCAAATCCAGGCGGTCGGGCTCATCGAGGTCTACCTCGCCGTAGGCTATCCACCCCCTCTCAGCGGCCTCAGCTAAGACCCTGGCCATCGCCTCGAGGCTCTCGTCGGCGTAGACCTCGCTGAGGGCCCTTCGCAGCTTCACCGCCGTCAATCCATGGCTATGGGTGTAAGGATAGATAAAGGGGCTTCCACTATCAAAGTGGATGGATGCCATCGTCGTCGAGGAGTTGACGAAGTATTATGGAGACCTCTGCGCCGTAGACCACGTCTCCTTCAACGTCAGGCGGGGTGAGGTCTTCGGATACCTGGGGCCAAACGGGGCTGGGAAGACAACCACCATAAGGATGCTCAGCGGCCTCACGAGGCCCTCGGAGGGGAGGGCCCTGATCTCAGGATACGACGTGCTCACCGAGGCCGTTGAGGTGAAGCGTCGGGTGGGCGTCGTCCCCGAGGTCTCAAACCTCTACGATGAGCTGACGGTCTGGGAGAACCTCAAATTCATATCGAGGCTCTACCACGTCCCAAGGGCTGAACGTGAAGGGCGCATCAGGGAGCTCCTGGAGATGTTCAGCCTATGGGATCGACGTGGAAAACGGTTTAGGAGGCTTTCAAGGGGCTTGAAGCGTAGAGTCATCCTAGCCGCAGCCCTGGTTCACGACCCCGAAGTGCTTTTCCTTGATGAGCCGACGACGGGCCTAGACGTGGTGAGCGCCAGGGGATTGAGGAGCCTCGTCCGGGAGCTGAGGGGGATGGGGAAAACCATCTTCCTAACAACCCACTACATAGAGGAGGCCGACCAGCTCTGCGACAGGATAGCCATCATAGTTCGGGGGCGTATCACCGCCTTAGACGCCCCTGAGGGGTTGAAGTCGAAGGCTGGAGCCAGATACGTCGTCGAGGTGGAGCTGTCCAGGGAGCCGCCTCAAGGCCTTCTGGAAGCCCTGAGAAGGCTGGGAGGCGTGGAGACTGAGGGTCTTCACCTTAGGCTCTCCACTGATAGGCCCCAGGAGGTCTTGAGGCTCCTCCCGGAGGAGGCGTCCAAAGCCGGGTTGAGGCTGGTCTCCGTGAGGACCCGGGGAATCACCCTTGAGGACGCCTTCCTGGAGCTGACCGGCCTCTCACCAGAGGTGATGAGGATGGAGAAGGGGGGAGGCTGATGCTGAGGGATGAGCTTGAGGGCATATACGCCATACTCATCAAGGATCTTAAGGCCTACTACCTCAAGCCGCCGAATATAAGCTGGGGAATTCTCTTCCCCATAGCCCTAGCCCTCGCCTTCACCCTCAGAAACCCCCAGGGGCTGAGGGACCTGGCCCCAGGCCTGGTAGCTATGGCAGCTCTCTTTGGGACCACGAGCATGGAGGCCATCGTCGTCACCTTCGAGAAGCGGGTGGGCGCCCTAGAGCGTCTATTCATGGCGCCTTTGACCCATACATCGATCTTGTTGGCGAAGGTTCTCGGCGGAGCCGTCTTCGGAGGCTTCATCTCAGCCGTTATGACCCTTCTATGCTTCACGTTGCTTGGGATGCGCATCCCACATCCCTCGCTATACGTCGCAGGCCTATCTCTAAGCCTCCTCACCCTCTCAGCCCTTGGAGCCCTCATCGCCTTCTCCGTCAGGGAGGTCTTCGAGGCTCAGACCCTCTCAAACTACTTCAGGTTCCCCATGATCTTCCTCTGCGGCGTCTTCATACCCGTTGGGAGGCTCCCCCTCCCCCTAAGGGTCGTCGCCTATATGCTCCCCCTCACCTACACCGTCGAGGCGTTGAGGGCGTCGACCTCCTCTCCGGTCCATCTATCCCCCCTCCTAGACCTCGTCATCCTCACCTTCTTCCTTGTCGTCTTCCTCCTCCTCACCCACAGAGCCATGAGGAGGGTCTTCGACTGATCAACGCTGGGCAGCGAGGGCCACGTCTTCAGGGGATCAACCTGGGCATCCCCATGAGCTGGCATAGGCCGTTGATGACGAGCCTCAACCCGATGTATACGTAGACGAGGGCTAGGAGCATCTTAAACCTCCTAGGCTCGGTTCTGTGCGCTATCAGCGGCCCAACCTGGGCGAGGAGGATGCTCGCAACCCCTATGGTGAGGAAGGCAGCGAGGTTAAACCAACCCACGCTGAGGGGAGGATAATCCGCTGGATGCCTCACCTGATCGATGTGTCCAAGGGCTATGAAGGAGAGGGCCCCGACGGAGGAGCCCACCACCATAGTCGCCAGGGAGAGGGGAACCGATAGATGAACCGGCATCCTGAGAACGGTGTTGAGCATCGGCATGTAGATGATGCCGCCCCCGATCCCTATGAAGTGGGCCAATATGCCTGAGAGATAGCCGACGACGCCGAATCTCAAGGGTGAGGCCCTCGGGGCCTCCTCAACGGGTATGGGCCTAGCCCTCATGAACCTGTAGGCTCCGATGAGGCAGAAGAATCCGAAGAGGGTTTTGAGGGCGATGCCGGCGTGGGCCCTGAAGGAGGTGAAGAAGACGAAGGCGAAGACGGAGCCGGTTACGCCGCCGAGGCCGACGGGCAAGGCGAAGTAGATGTAATGCCTGAGGGGGAAGGCGAGGCCACGCCTATGGAGCTCCAACCTATGCCTCAGGACGCCGCTGAGGGCCGTGGGGACGACCACAGCCATATTGGTTCCGAAGGCTATGAGGGGGGAGAGGCTCGGCGAGACGTCCATGAAATGCTCGAAGCAGTAGATCATTGTAGGAACCATTATGAAGCAGGCTCCCACGCCGAAGAAGGAGCTGACGAGGCCGACTAGGGCGCCGGCGACGGCCATATATAGAATCATCACGGGGATGGGCATCTTTGATCAACTTCATAAATCAATATAAATAATTTAGCTTAGAAAATAACCTCAAACTGGGAGACGAGTTTATCTCCCTCTATAATGCCTGGTGGCCGGGCAGCCCAGACATCTCTCAGCCCTGTAGCGCTCACAGGCGCCGCAGTTGACTCCGCAGGGGGCCTCCTCGGCGTCTCCCTCCATCAATTCAACCCTCACGGGGAGATGGGGGGAGTAGTATATCTCCCCTATGGGGTAGAACTCCGAGCGCCTGATCCCGGGGTGGCTTCGGAGGGAGCATCGTTCCCACGCCTCGCTCTCCAGCGTCTCTAGGTTCTCAGCTATCACCAGGGCTGCGAGGTTGTATCCGGCGAGGAGGGTGAATAGGTAGATGACCCTCGGGCAGCCTTCAAATCTCCTCAGCATCTCCCTCAGGGTCTCCCTATCGCCGATCTCCAGGAGTAGGAAGGCTGCGTGGTAGCCCAGTTTCCTGACGTTCTCCAGGGCCGCTATGTGGATGACATCCTCCTCTAGGAGCCTCTCAACCCTCCTCTTCACGCCCATGATGGTGTATCCGACGGCCTCCCCCAGAGCCTTATAGGTGAGCCTCCCATCCTGCCTTAGGAGGCTTATAAGTCTCCCATCGACTCCATCCAGCTCCATAAGTTAAGAATTAACTCAAGGAGATTTAAATTGGTTAGATAGTCACATCAACCCGTATCGGTCGATGACGGCGTAGAGCTCATCCTGCTCCACAGCCCCTATGGGCTCCAAGGAGCCGTCGGCCCTCAGCAGCCTCCTCCCCTCCCCTAGGGGCCTGGCCTCGCCGATGATAGAGGCCTCCACCCCCAGCGCCCTGACGGCCTCGGCGATCCCCCCAGCCTTCTCAGGGTCAGCCGCTATGAGGAGGGCCCCGGAGCCCAGCAGCTTCAAGGGGTCTATCCCTAGGGCCTCGGCGATGAGCCTGGTCTCCTCAAAGACCCTTATGGCCTTCTCCTCGACGTGGAGGCCCACCCCCGAGGCCTCAGCCATCTCCCAGAGGCCGTTGAGGACTCCGCCCTCCGTAGGGTCGTGGAGTGCGTGGACTCCGCCGGCTCTCATGGCCTCCAGGGCCTCGGGGACGACGCTGATGAGGCTCAGAAGCCCCTCAGCCCGCTTCAAGGTCTCCTCGCCGACCCTCTCGATGAGGATGTTCCTCAGGTCTCGGGCGAGGACGGCCGTCCCCTCGATGCCGGCGGCCTTGGTCATGATGATCTGGTCTCTGGGCCTGGCTCCGCCGGAGGTGACGTAGGCCCCCTCCTCGGCCTCCCCCATCATGAAGCCCACCAGCAGCGGCCTATCCAATCCGGGTGTGGTCTCGGTGTGCCCCCCGATGAGGCTGACGCCCACCTCTAGGCAGGCCCGGTGAATCTGATCCATCAGCCCTCTGAGGAGGCTGCTGTCGGCCCCCTCGGGGAGCATGGCGACGCAGAGGAACCATCGGGGCCTGATGCCGCAGGAGGCGATGTCGTTGGCGTTGATATGGACCACGAGCCATCCGATGTCCTCCACCGCCCCCGTTATGGGGTCCGAGGCCACCGCCACGATGCGGTTGCCGACCCTCAGGAGGGCGGCATCCTCCCCGACGCCCGGCCCCTGGAGGAGCTCCTCGCAGGGGATCCCAAGCTTCCTGAAGACGATCTCCCTCAAGGCGTCGGTGGGGACCTTCCCCGTCGGAAACCTCAGGCTCCTAGACAAGGCCGCTCAATTATGATGGATGCTGGGGATTATAGCTCTTCCCACACTTTCACCAAGGTAGATATAGGGGTTCTCCCCTAGGGTGTATGGATTGAAGGCTGAGAGCCCCATCTTCAGGGATGAGGCCGTCCTGGACCTCAACTACCTGCCTCAAACCCTCCTCCACAGGGGGGAGGAGACGAGGCTTCTCCGCCTCCTCTTCAGCTACCTCCTCACGGCTCCAGGGGAGATATCGCAGAGGGTGATCATCGTCGGAGGCGTGGGCGTGGGCAAGACCGCCTTGGCCCAGAGATTCGGCCTGGACGTCGAGGGGGAGGCGGGACGCCGGGGGAGGAGGGTGAGATATCTCCACATCAACTGCCGAGAGATTCGGGGAAGCCTCTTCCTCGCCCTCCGGAGGGCGGTGAGAACCCTCAAACCCGAGTTCCCAGAGAGGGGATACTCCGTCGACGACCTCCTGGAGGCCCTCCTCACCCTACTGGATGAGGAGGGGATACACCTCCTCCTCTGCCTAGACGACGTGGAACCCCTCATCGAGGCAGAGCCCGACGCCCTCTACCTCCTGACCCGAGTCCAGGAGGAACGCCTGGAGAGGCCTCGGAGGCTGTCGCTCATCGTCATCGCCAAGAGCCTAGAGGCCTTCAGGCCCCTGGACCGGAGCACCCTGAGCACGCTTCAGAGGAATGTGATCTCCCTCCACCCCTACACCCAGGGGCAGCTCCTCGACATCCTCCAAAGCCGAGCCAGGGACGCCTTCCAGGACAAGGCCATAACCGACGAGGCCCTGGAGCTCATCAGCGAGCTGGCAGCCGAGGAGGGGGGCGACGCCCGATACGCCATCGACCTCCTATGGAGGGCTGGGAAATACGCCGAGGCCGAGGGCTCTAGACGGGTGAGGCCACGGCATGTGAGGGAGGCCGCCACCACGCTCTATAGGGGGCTGAGAGCTGAGGAGCTCCGAAGCCTAAGCCTCCATGAGAAGCTTCTGCTCATAGCCATAGCCCGATGCTTTAGGGGGGGCACCAAGGCCTACGCCTCCACGGGGGAGGTGGAGGAAGCCTACCGCCTAGTCTGCGAAGAGTGGGGCCAAAAACCCAGGGGGCATACCCAACTCTGGAAATACCTGAAGAGGCTGAGAGGCCTGGAGGTTGTCTCCATAAGCCTAGAGGCAGCGAGGGGGAGAACCCACCGCATCGCCCTGAGGGTCCCAGCCAACGCCTTGGAGGGGGAGGTGAAGAGGCTTCTTGAAGGATGAGGAGCTCCAGGAGCTCCTAGGGTCCAAGGCCACCATCAGGGTTCTAAGGGTGCTGGCGGAGGAGGGGGAGCTCCACATCTCGGAGGTGGCCCGGAGAACCCGACTGAACCACGTCGCCGTCGAGAGATGTATAGAGAAGCTGAGCCATCTCGGCCTGGTGGAGGAGCGACGCTACGGGAGGATAAGGGTGCTACGCCCCCTCTTCGAGGAGCTGAGGATAACGCTGAGGAGGGGAGTCGGCTTTAAGATAGAAATCAGATAATTCATTAATTCAGAAAAATTAATTTATCTGATATAACCCAAATCTTCTGATGGTTGAGCTGATCGTCAAGGTGAGAATCGGCAAGAGGAGGACACTAGTCATACCGAAGTCCATAGCCGAGAGCCTGGACTTAGATGAGGGCTCCATGGTTGAGATGCGTGTGATGGGAGAGGAGCTGAGGCTGAAACCCATAAGGGATGCGGTCTGGCTCTCTCTCCACGGCGAGAAGATAGCGAAGATAACGCTGAAGGAGCTGGAGGAGGAGAGCGTTGAGAGGCAGAAGGAGGTCATCGAGGGTACGTAGAATCCTCATAGACACCACCTTCCTCCTCCCAGCCCTGGGGATCGAGGTGGAGCCTGAGGCCCTAGAGGCCATAAAATACTTCCACGATCTGAGAGTCCACTACCTAGAGGCCAGCCTCTTAGAGGCTCTATGGAGGATGCTCAAGCTCGTATCCGAGGACGGGTTAGAGCTAGTGAGAATCGGCATAGAAGCCATCAGGACAACCTATCATCGACTAGACCCCCCGGCGGAGGCTCACATAGAGGCCTACAGATTGTACCATGAGGGGCATAGGGACTACATAGATAACCTATTATACTCCACATCGAAGACGATGAACCTCCCCCTCCTCACGATCGATCGTGAACTCAGAGACTTCATAGAGATGAGGGGGCATCCAACAGAGAACTTGATCTCTCTAAGCGACCTCCTCAAGTCGTTAAATCCCTAAGAAGACGACAAGGTTTTTACACCTCCCCCTCCCCTATGCTCCGGGATGGCTGAACCCCTCATCTGCCTCGGCATAGAGTCGACGGCCGACAACCTCGGCGTAGGCGTCGCCACCTCGGAGGGAGAGATCCTGGCCAACGTGGTGAGCGTCCACGTCCCCGAGACCGGAGGCATCCACCCGAGGGAGGCTGCCCGACACCACTCCGCCGTCATGGGCGAGGTCATCGCCGAGGCCTTGGAGAAAGCGAACATCATCGCCGGGGACATCGATGTGATCGCCTTCAGCCAGGGCCCTGGGATGGGGCCCTGCCTCAGAACCGGTGCGACGGCCGCCAGGGCCATAGCCCATAGGCTGGGGGTTCCCCTCGTCGGCGTCAATCACTGCGTCGCCCACATAGAGATCGGGAGGCTGACGACGGGCGCCGAGGACCCTCTCACCCTCTACGTCTCCGGGGGCAACACCATCGTCTCAGGCTTCGAGGGGGGCAGATACAGGGTCTTCGGCGAGACCCTGGACATCGCCGTGGGGAACATGCTCGACGTCTTCGCCCGGGAGGCCAGCCTCCCCTACCCCGGGGGGCCAGCGGTGGAGGAGCTGGCTAGGGGGGGTCGAAGGCTGATCCGGCTTCCCTACGTGGTGAAGGGGATGGACCTCAGCTTCAGCGGCCTCCTCACCGCCGCCATAAGGGAGCTAAAAAGCCGTAGATGGAGCCTCGAGGACCTCTGCCACAGCCTCCAGGAGCACGCCTTCGCCATGCTCGGCGAGATAACCGAGAGGGCCTTGGCCCATACGGAGAAGGGGGAGCTCCTGCTCACCGGCGGCGTCGCAGCCAACATGAGGCTCCGCTCCATCATCCGCTCCATAGCTGAGGAGCATGGAGCCGAGCCCCACTACGTCCCCAAGCAGTATGCCACCGACAACGGGGCGATGATCTCCTGGACGGGGCTGCTGGCCTACAGAAGCGGCTCGACGACGCCGCTGGAGGAGAGCTACATCAACCCCAAGTGGAGGCTCGACGAGGTGGAGATACCATGGCGTTGAGGCTCATCGCCAAGGGCGCCGAGGCCGACCTATGGCTCGACCCCGACTGGAATGGGAGGAGGGCTGTGATAAAGCGGAGGGTTGAGAAGCGGTATAGGCATCGGGAGATCGACCGGGAGCTGAGACGGCTGAGAACCCTAAGGGAGGCTGAGATCATCCACAGGGCCAAGAGGGCTGGGGTGCCGACGCCGGTCATCTATCAGGTGGACCCCGAGGAGGCGACGATGGTGATGGAGCACATAGAGGGCCGGAGGTTGAGGGACGTGGTGGCCGAGCTATCGCCGGAGGAACGACTTAGAATCTTCAGGATGGCCGGCCTCCAGGCCGGAAGGCTCCACAGGGCGGGCATCATCCACGGAGACCTCACCACGTCGAACATGATACTGACCCCCAACCGCCTCGTCTTCGTCGACTTCGGCTTGGCTGAGCTCTCGACGGAGGAGGAGAAGAGGGGCGTCGACCTACACCTGATGAGGAGGATGCTTCAGAGCACCCACTTCCAGTATGCGGGGGAGCTCCTGAAGGCCTTCCTGGAGGGCTACCGGGAGGAGATGGGGGAGGAGGCCGACGGGGTGTTTAGGCGTATGGAGGAGATAGCTAGGAGGGGGCGCTATGTTGAGAGGTAGGACCCTATGGATGGCGACGGGCAACCCCCATAAGCATCGGGAGGCCCGCATAGTCCTCATGGGCTACGGCCTGGACCTGAGGAGGCTGGACGTCAAGCGCCTGGAGATACAGGCCGACACCCTGGAGGAGGTCGCAGCCTACAGCGTCGAACACCTACCTGAGGCCGAGGTGAGGCCCGTCGTCGTCGAGGACGCAGGCCTCTTCATCCACCACCTCAGGGGCTTCCCAGGACCCTACTCCTCCTACGCCCTCAGGACCATAGGGCTGGGAGGCGTATTGAAGCTGATGAGGGATGTGCCGAATCGAGAGGCCACCTTCAGGTCCGTCGTCGCCCTGAGATGGCGAGGCGAGACCAGGCTCTTCGTAGGCGAGGTGGAGGGACGGATAGCGGAGGAGATAAGGGGCAGCCGGGGCTTCGGCTACGACCCCATCTTCATACCCGATGAGGGGGATGGCCGAACCTTCGGGGAGATGGACACCAGGGAGAAGAACACGCTCTCCCATCGAGCCCGGGCCTTCAGGAGGCTCGCCCTCTGGCTCACATCGCCGTAGATGAGGCCTCCCCTTGAGGCTTCACGTAAAGGTTTTAAGGGGCCTGAGGGCCTAAAGGCTAAGACAGCGGTGTTGAGCGTTGGGTAAGCTCGCCTATGTGAGGGGGAGGTCAAGGTCGAAGAGGCCCGTCTCCAAGAGGCCCCCCAACTGGGTGGTCTACAAGCCGGAGGAGGTGAAGGCCCTCATCATAAAGCTGGCTAGGGAGGGGAAGCCCCCCAGCGAGATCGGGAACATCCTCCGAGACGAGTATGGAGTCCCCCTCGTCAAGCCCCTGCTGGGCTGCGGCATCGTCAAGGTTCTGAGGGAGGCGGGCCTCGCCCCCAAGATTCCCGAGGACCTCTACAACCTCATGGTCCGAGCGACGAGGATCAAGAGGCATATGGAGCGCAACCCCAAGGACTTCCACAACAAGAGGGCCCTACAGCTCGTCGAGTCGAAGATATACAGGTTGGCGAGGTATTACAAGGAGAAGGGGATACTCCCCAGGGATTGGCGCTACAAGTATGAGATAGTGCAGGCATGAGGCTATGAGGGGTATGGAGTCCTTCCTCTCCTCCTTCAAATCCGCCGTTGAACTCCTCAGACGACACGGCGAGAGGGGAGACCAGATCAGGATCGTCACCCACAGCGACGCCGACGGCATAGCGGCCGGCGGCGCCCTAACCCTCACGGCCATGAGGCTCGGCGTCCCCTTCAAGGCCAGCTGCGAGAAGCGCTTCCACGAGGGCCTGATGGAGGAGCTGGCCTCCGAGGAGCCCCCCCTCGTCATCTTCTCCGACATCGGAAGCGGCTACCTCGACATGGTGGAGGGGAGGCTGCCGAAGAGCGACGTCGTCGTCCTCGACCACCACAAGCCCATCAAGGCGGAGGCGGAGGGCGTCGTCCACATCAACCCCCTCCTCCACGACCTCGACGGGTCGAGGGAGGTGAGCGCAGCCGGGTTGGCCTACCTCCTGGCCGAGATGCTCGACGAGGGGAATAGGGACCTCAGCGTCCTAGGCATCATAGGGGCGCTGGGAGATCAGCAGGATAAGGGGGAGAGGCGCTCCCTCCTGGGGCTCAACACCCGCATCGAGGCCTCGGCGAAGGAGGCGGGGCTATTGGAGACGGGGGTGGACCTCATCTTCTACGGCTACGAGACCAGGCCGCTGGCGAAGGCCATCGCCTACACGACGACCCCCTTCATCCCAGGCCTCAGCGGAAGGGAGGACAGCTGCGTCGCCTTCCTCAAGGAGGTGGGGATAGAGCTGAAGAGGGGAGGCCGGTGGAGGGCCCTCCGAGACCTCTCGGAGGAGGAGAAGCGCCGTCTCTTCTCGTCGCTGTCGAAGCACCTGGTCCACGAGGGCTGCTCCTCCGAGATGGTCCACGAGCTGATAGGCACCATCTACACCATCAAGGGGGAGGAGAGGGGGACGTCGATGAGGGACGGCCGGGAGTATGCGTCGCTGCTCAACGCCTGCGCCAGGATGGAGCGTCCAGGCCTGGGGCTCTCCCTCTGCCTCGGAGACAGGGGCTCAGCCCTGAGGGAGGCTGAGGAGACCCTGGACCTCTACCGTAGGCGCATAGCCGAGTACCTCGACCTCGTCCGGGAGGAGGGCCGGATAGAGGAGTTGGGGAACATCTACGTCCTCAGGGGCAGAGACGAGGTCGACGACAGGCTCATAGGGGTGGTGGCCTCGATACTGCTCTCGACGGGGATGCTGAAGAGCCCCAAGCCCATCATCGCCTGGGCCTCCTCCGACGACGGCCTCATAAAGGTCTCAGCCAGGGCGACGGAGGCCATGGCCAGGGAGGGAATCCACCTGGGGGCGGTGATGATGGAGGCCGCCGAGAGGTTCCAGGGCCGCGGTGGAGGCCATGACATCGCCGCCGGGGCCTACATCCCGGAGGAGCTCGAAGCCAGCTTCATAGAGCTCGTCGACAAGTTGATAGGGGAGCAGAGGCATGGCGGAGGCGAGGATTAGGCTCACCTACGAAGACGAGGCCACAGCCAGAGCCGTCCACGAGGCCATCTCACCCGACAACTATCAGGCCCCAGAGGGGATAGACGTCGAGGCCGAGAGGGAGGGGGCGATGCTGAGGATCAGGGTGAAGACACGGCGGCTTCGAAGCCTCCTCCCCACCCTAGACGACCTCCTGGCCTGCGTCCAGGCCGCCGAGAGGGCTCTGGAGGCCGTGGAGGGGCGAAAGATATAAATCGCCTCCCCCCATCTCTCCCAAAGGCTCCGAAGGGGATTGGGCTTTGTCTAGGGCGATGAGGGATAAGTGGCGTCGGAAGGAGTGGTATGAGGTCTACCTCCCCCGATACTTCGGGGAGGGGAAGGTGGGCGAGACGCCGGCCGACGACCCCTCCAAGATCGTGGGCCGGGTCATCGAGACGACGCTGGGCCAGATCACCGGCGACTACTCGCAGGAGAACATCAAGCTCTACTTCAGGATCCTGGAGGTGGAGGATCACAGGGTTAAGACCATCTTCCAGGGGCATGAATACCTGAGGGATTATCTCCGAAGCCTCGTCAGGCGTAGGAGCAGCAAGGTGGACGGCGTCTTCAGGGTGACGACGGTCGACGGCTACCGGCTGAAGATCTGCGCCGTCGCCTTCACCAAGAGGCGCATCAAGACGTCGCAGCAGAGGAGGATCAGGGAGATCATGCGGGAGGTCATAGAGGAGAAGGCCAAGACGTTGAACTTCGAGCAGATAGTCCACGAGATGGTCCTGGGGAAGATGGCCTCCGACATCTACAACGAGGCGAGGAAGGTCGCGGCCCTGAGGCACGTCGGCATAAGGAAGTCGGAGCTCCTGGGGATGCCCCACTGATTTTAAGCTCTGCGCCCCCTAATCCTAAGCGACTTGGAGTCTCGGAGGAGGGTGGCGAGGGAGGCTGCTCTGCTCCTCTACCTGGGAGCCGCCAAGGATTACAAGGAGGCGAAGCTGGAGGCAGCTCGGAGCCTCGACGCCGAGGCTCTTCCCAGCAACTATGAGGTGGCCCTGGAGCTGGACGCCCTAGCCGATGAGATGGAGGGGGAGGAGCGTCGGCGGAGATTACGGGAGATGCGTGGGGAGGCCCTGGAGCTCATGAGGCTACTCTCAGCCTTCAACCCGAGGCTCATAGGAAGCGTCTGGAGGGGGACGGCCAGGAGGGGGAGCGACATAGACATCGTGGTCTACGCCGAACATCCAGAGGAGGTTGAACGCCTCCTCCGGGAGGGGGGCTACGACATCGAGGAGGTCGAGGAGGTCGTGGTGCATAAGGGGGGAGAGATCAAGGGCTCCCACCACATCTACCTCGGCCTAAACGGGTATGAGGCCGAGGTCGTCGTCCGTCACCCCGATGAGATGGGGAGATATGAGCGCTGCGAGAT
Source organism: Candidatus Bathyarchaeota archaeon B23 (assembly GCA_001593875.1). Classification (GTDB taxonomy): domain Archaea; phylum Thermoproteota; class Bathyarchaeia; order TCS64; family B23; genus B23. Next base: position 5,849 of record LUCA01000002.1, on the reverse strand, counting down.
CTACGGAGACCTGAAGAGGGGCCTCACCCTGAGGGAGTTGGAAAGAGTTATGAGGGTGGACCCCCTCCGAAGATTCGTCCCGGAGAGGAGGATGAGATGAGGGGCCTCTTCGGCACCTCGGGCATCCGAGGCGTAGTCAACGTCGAGCTGACCCCCCAGCTGGCCCTGGAGGTGGGCAAGGCGATAGCCACCCTCCACAGGGGCGGAGTCCTCGTCGTCGGCCGAGACACCAGGCCCTCGGGGGAGATGTTGGAGGCCTCCCTCATAGCCGGAGCCGCCTCCTGCGGCTGCGACGTCGAGGCCCTAGGCCTGGCCCCCACCCCCCTAACGGCCTACACGACGAGGGCTCTCTCCGCCGACACGGGGGTCAGCGTAACCGCTTCGCATAACCCCCCTGAGTACAACGGCCTGAAGCCCTTCGACAGCTCGGGGATGGCCTACGGGGAGGAGCGGCGGAGGGCCGTGGAGGAGGTTATACGGAGTGAAGCCTACACCCCATCGGAGTGGAGCGGCATCGGATTGGTGGAGGAGATCGAGGCCACCCCCCTCTACCTAGACGCCATCCTCAGGGACCTGGAGCTCCAGAGGGCCTGGAGGGTGGCCTGCGACCTGATGAACGGCGCCACAGCCGTCACGGCCCCGGAGGCCCTGAAGGCGGCTGGATGCGAGGGCGTCTACCTCAACGCCAACCCCGACGGATACTTCCCCTCGGGCGTCCCAGAGCCGAGGGGTGAAACCCTGAGGAGGCTGGGCGAGGTCGTCCGGTCATCTGAAGCCCAGGTAGGCTTCGCCTTCGACGGCGACGGCGACAGGGTGATGTTCGTCGACGAAGACGGCGTGGCCCCGACTCCGGACAGGGTGCTGGCGGCCTACGCCGCCTACGTCGTCGAGAGGTGCCGTGGAGGCGTGATCGTCACCCACGTCGGCGCCTCCATGTGCGTTGACGAGGCCGTGAGGCTGGCTGGGGGGAGGGTCATCAGAACCAGGGTGGGGGACGCCTACGTGGCTGAGGCCCTCATGAGGCGGGGAGGCGTCTTCGGAGGTGAACCCGTGGGCGCCTGGATACACCCCGACGTCCACCCCTGCCCCGACGGACTCCTCTCCGCCCTCAGGCTGCTGGGGGCCCTGGAGGAGAGGGATGTCAGCCTCTCGGAGTTCGTCGCCGAGATACCGGAGTACCCCCTCCTGAGGGGGAAGGTGAGGTGTCCCAACCCCCTGAAGGGGAGGGTGATGGCCCTCCTCCGGGAGCGGTGGGGGGAACACCTCGGCGGCGTCCTCTCCACCTCGACGGTGGACGGCCTCAGATTGGAGCTGGGCGACGGCTGGCTGTTGATGAGGCCCTCGGGGACGGAGCCCGTCATAAGGCTGACGGCTGAGGCCGAGAGCCGCAGCAGGGCTGAGGAGTTGATGGAGCGAGGTCGAGGCCTCGTAGAGGAGGCCGTCAGGAGGAGTGGGGGTTGAAGGCCGTCATCCTAGCGGCGGGGAGGGGCGTGAGGCTCAGACCCTTCACCCTGACGAGGCCTAAACACCTCCTACCCGTCGGGGGGAGGCCCCTCCTGGAGTGGCTTCTGCTGAGGCTGAGGGAGGTGGGCGTCGACGAAGCCCTCATCGTCGTCCACCACCTGGGGGAGATGATTAGGGAGAGGCTCGGAGACGGCTCCCAGCTGGGGTTGAGGCTCGCCTACAGGGAGCAGGGCGAGGTCCGGGGAACAGGAGACGCCTTCAGGCTGGCGGAGGAGTACGTCGGAGACGAGGAGTTCATCGGCCTCTACGGAGACCTCTACCTCTCCTCCAACGCCCTGAAGAGGCTGCTGGAGGCCCATAGGCCGGGGGAGACGACGATGGCCGTGGTGCCCGTCGACGACCCCACCCGCTTCGGCGTCGTCACCCTGGAGGATGACCAGGTCGTAGACCTGGTGGAGAAGCCCAAGAGGGGGGAGGAGCCCAGCAACCTCGCCAACGCCGGCCTCTACATCTTCACGCCCCAGGTCTTCGAGAGGCTTAGAGCCCTGAGACCCTCGGTGAGAGGCGAATACGAGGTGACGGACGCCCTCAGGGGGATGATGGCCGACGGCGAGGCCGTGAGGGCTGCGAGGCTGGAGGCTGGGGACTGGGTGGATATAGGTTATCCCTGGAAGCTGTTGGAGGCCAACGAGAGGGCTCTGGGGGAGTTGGAGCCCTCCGTGGAGGGGAGGATCGAGGCCGGGGCCCATCTCCAGGGCCCGGTGAGGGTGGAGGCCGGGGCGAGGATCAGGGCCGGAGCCTACATCGAGGGCCCCGTCCACATAGGCCCCGGAGCCGACATAGGGCCCAACTGCTACATAAGGCCCCACAGCAGTATAGGGGCTGAGGCCCGCATAGGGAACGGCTGCGAGGTGAAGAACAGCATCATCCTGCCCCGAACCCATATAGCACACCTCTCCTACATCGGCGACAGCGTCATCGGCGAGGGCTGTAACCTGGGAGCCGGAACCATAACGGCGAACCTCAGATTCGACAAGGGGAGGGTGAGGGTCGAAGTCGAGGGCGTCCTCATAGACTCGGGGAGGAGGAAGCTGGGCGCCTTCATCGGCGACGAGGCCCAGACGGGCATCGGCGTAAACCTCATGCCCGGCGTAAAGGTGGGCCCCCGAAGCTGGATCGCCCCCGGATTGACGGTCTACAGGGATGTGCCCCCCGACACCTTCCATCGGGGCTGAGGCATCAACTATTAAATCGTCGTCGACGACGATGATGGATGATGAGGTGGATGGATGTTGAGGGCAGGGCCTACGCCCTGGATCGCCTGGCGTCTGCCGACATATTGAGGAGGAGGGTCTCCAAGGCCCTCTACGAGGCAGCCCTGGAGAGGGTTGGGGGAACCCTATGCCTCTCAGCCGCCGAGAGGCTGTCGAGGGCTGGGAGGGGGGATAACGTCTTCATCATCACCGGATTCCCCATGGAGAATGTCTGCGAGACCGATGGGCCGCCTGGCGCCGCCGTCCTCGCCTACACCCTCCGGGAGCTGGGCCTAAACCCGGCGCTGGTGACCGACAGGCTCTGTGAGCCCGTCGTCAGGGCGGTCGTCGAGGAGAAGTTCGAGGTTGAGGCCGTCTCCATCGAGGGGGAGAGGGCGGAGGGGGAGGCCGAGAAACTCCTGGAGAGCTACGAGCCGGCAGCCCTCATCGCCGTCGAGCGTCCAGGGTGGAACTCGAAGGGGGAGTACCACAACATGAGGGGCCTCAGCCTCTCCCATCGAGTCGGCAAGACCGACTACCTCTTCCTGGGGGCAAGGAGGAGAGGCATCCCAACCATAGCGGTGGGAGACGGGGGAAACGAACTCGGCTGCGGCCTCATAGAGGAGACCGTGAGGAGATACGTCCCCAACGGAGACCGATGCAGCTGCCCCTGCGGAGGGGGGATAGCCGCCTCCACGCCGGCCGACGTCCTAGTCATCGCAGCCACCTCAAACTGGGGGGCCTACACCATCTCGGCCACCCTCTCCCTCCTGGAGGGAGCCGAGTATAGGCACGACGGCAAGAGGGAGCTCCTCCTCCTAGAGAGGATCCTGAAGGCTGGAGGGGTAGACGGGGTGACGGGGGAGAAGGCCCTAACGGTGGACGGCATCCCCACGGTGGTGAATCAGCTCGCCGTGGAGCTCATCTGGGCCATCGCCTCGGTCTAAGGCGACGGCTGAAGGGTTCCCAACCCCCTCAGCGGCCTCACCCTAGAAGGAGGCCCCTCCCGTCAGACCCTCCCCCTCAGGAGCCTCCCATACCCCTCCAAGGGGAGACGTCTAAGCCTCAGGGCCGCCCACATGGAGGCCTGATTGCTGGTGACCACGGGCTTACCCAGCTCCCTCTCCAGGGGCTCTATGACCTCGATGGTTCTGAAGTTGGTGCAGCTGATGAAGACGCCGTCGGCCTCCTCCCTATAGGCCTCCCTCGCCAGCCGGTAGGCCGTCCAGGGGGGGAGCCCACCGATCTCGGTGTTACGCCTAAGCCCCAGCCCCCTTATGGCCAAGACCTCAAACCCCTGCTCCCCCAGGAACCTGGCCTCCAGCTCATCCAGCTCCCTGATGTAGGGGGTGGCGACGCAGACCCGCTTGACGCCCAGAGCCCTAAGGGCTTCGACGACGGCTCCAGCGGTGGTGAGGGTCTCTACGCCCGTCTCCCCCTCGATCCTCTCCCTCAACTCCTCCTCCCACTCAACCCCGCCTACCAGCGAACCCGTCGTGCAGCCGTAGATGATGACGTCGACGTCAGCCGTCGCCAGGAGCTCCGCCGCCCTCTGAGCATCCTCAGCCATCCTCCTCAGCTCCTCAGGCGTCGCCTCAACCAGCCTCATCCTGGCGGTGTGGACGCTGACCCCCTCAGGCCTCATCGCATGGAACTCTGACTCCATGGTGGTGTTGCTAGAAGGCACGATGAGGCCGATGCGAAGCCTCCAACCATACATCAAGAGGACTTACGGCGGAGAGGAAATAAGGGCTGCGCAGCCATCAGCCGGCTTCCTGATCCTCCATCCGATATCGATGCGCTCCAGGCCATATTGGGCCTTCACCCTCTCAAACTCCTCTTTGAACCTCCTCCAGAAGCCGTCGTCGTAGATGGGGATGCCGTGATTCCCCGCCTCCAAGGGCGTGAGCCTAAGCTCCCTCAAGCCTCTAAGCAGCCCCTCAGCGGTATAGACCCTCGCCTCCACCCCGATGCGCATCCCCTCATCGAGGTAGGGGAGTCTCACCTCCTCTTCCTCAACGACGATGAGGACATCCGTATCGCTGTGAGGCCTCCACTCACCCCTAGCCCTGGAGCCGATGACGACGGCGCATCTCACCTTCACGCCCTTATCTCTAAGTGCCTTCAACCAATCCTTCAGGCCCTCGTATACATCCAAGTCCTCCGGCGTAAACCCTAGATCAACTCCCTCTCCACGAGCCATCCCCTCACCTCCTCAAATATCTCCTCAGCCAGCTCCAGACATCGTCTCGCCCTCTCCTCCGTGTAATCGCTGAGGGTTATCCCCCTCTCAACCCTATAATCAGGATACCTAGGAGCGATATACTGCTCACTAAGAAACCTCAATTCTCCGCCCCTAGACAGTAGATGGCGTAAAGGAAGATCGAAATCCACAGCTCTCCGTAGAAGTCCCTCCACATCATGCCCCCATGGGATCACCCCATTAGCCCTCATGAAGGCCTTCAAGGCCTTCTCAGCGGCCTGCTGAGAGTGGAAGCAGGCATCGGGATAATCACCGTCTCTGAAGGCCCTCCTAGCACTACCCATATCTAAAACTGCAGCTTCGAACCACTCCTTCACCTGCCCCCTCAGAGCAGCTCCCATCAACTAGAAAGGGAGACATCAAGCCATTTAACTCCCTCTATAACGAGCATTAAAGAAGTCTCTCCAAGGGTCTCTCATCCGTTGATAACCCTACATCACCCTTCTCTAGGGCCTCTAGGATATTCTTTGGCAGCGTGAACACCGCTCCGTGGAGCTCCGCCCCGTAGTATTGGGTCTCGATGCCTCGCTCCCTCAGTCTCCGCCCTATCTCCTCCGGCTTGATGGCTTTGGGGTCGTGGACGTTGGAGGCGGTGATGAACATCCAGTAGGGGCCTAGGCTGGGAATCCAAGCCCCATAGGGCCTGACGATGCGGTAGACCTCGCTGAGGGTTCTGTGGATGGTGAGGAACTCCCGTTGATAGATGTAGGGCGACTCGGCGTGGGTGACGAGGATGCCGTCGTCGCCGACGATGTCGCCGATCCTCCGGTAGGCCTCCAGGGTGTAGAGCCTCCTGGAGGGCCCCAGGGGATCGGTGAGGTCTAGGATGACGGCGTCGAAGGGCTCAGCGAAGCCGTCGACGTATTCAC
>LUCA01000064.1 GCA_001593875.1 Candidatus Bathyarchaeota archaeon B23 | reverse complement strand
TCGACGAGGAGATGGCTGTAGACGTCCTCCTCCAGTAGATAGAGCTCCCTACCCCTCCCCTCCTCCAGAAACCCCTCGGCGTCGAGGGGGGCTAGGAGAGCGTCTATGGGGTTCAACAGCTCTGGGGGCAGTCCACACCTCGAGGCCTCCCTCAGCTTTAGGATATCCTCGCAGTAGAGACTCCCCTCGAATCGACATCTCTCATAGGCGTCGTATTGATACCAGAGGTTGTGCCCAGATCGGGGTTTGAAGGGGGCGACCCTGAGACCCCTTTTGTGGAGGCCTCGGCAGAGGGCTGAGGCGACGACGGTCTTACCCGAGTCCTGGGTTAGTAGGCCGAAGATGAGGATGGCCCTCAACGCCAGTCCCAAGGTTGATGGAGAGAGGGGTTTGAGTTAAACCTTAGGGCGGCGGCCTAGCCCCTAGGGTGACCTCCACCTCCATCGTCTTCCCCTCCCTGATGATGGTCAGGAGGGCCTTGTCGCCCGGTTTCTTGTGGCGCTCCATGTAGAGAACCAGGTCGTAGAACTGCCTAATCGAGTGTCCGTCGACGCCGATGATGATGTCTCCACCTATCCTCACCCGACTTCCATCGATGACCGCCTCCGTCGTTCCACCCCTCAGGCCAGCCTCATCGGCGGGCCCTCCCTCGACCACCTCCACGATTAGGCAGCCCCTGGTGGAGGGGTCCAGGCCCATCGCCTCCGCTATGCCCGGCTTGATATCCGTCCCGCTGATGCCTAGATAGGGGTGGTGGTAGACCCCCTCCTCCAGGAGGCTTGGGAGCTCCCTCTTGATGGTGTCGATGGGTATGGCGAAGCCGATGCCGGCGAACTGCCCCGTCCCGCTGACGATGGCCGTATTCATGCCGACCACCTCCCCCCTCATGTTGAGGAGAGGGCCGCCGCTGTTCCCAGGGTTGATGGCGGCATCCGTCTGGATGACGTCGACGATGACGAAGCCCCCGGGAGCCCTCATCTGCCGGCTGAGGGCGCTGACGACGCCGATGGTCATCGTCCCCTCCAGCCCGAAGGGGTTTCCTATGGCGATCACCCTCTCGCCCACCAGGAGCTCCGACGAGTTGCCGAATTTGACGGGCTTCAAAAGCTGCTCCGGGACATCGACGTCGATGACAGCTAGGTCTACGTAGGGGTCTCTCCCCACCACCTCCGCCTCGACGACGGTGCCGTCGATGAAGGTGACCTCGATCTCCTCGGCGCCCTCGACGACGTGGTTGTTGGTGATGATCCTCCCCTCCTTATCGTAGATGAAGCCTGACCCCATCCCCCTGCCGAGACGAGTTCTCACCGAGATGAGGACGACGGACCACTTAGTTCGATTATATATCTCGACGAAGGTGAGGGACTCCGAGGCGTTCCCCACCCTCAGAATCTTAACCTCATCCCTCAGGGCAGAGAGCTCGGCCTCTAGGCTGACGAGCTGAAACCTTAGGGTCTCAAGCTCCCCCTCCAGCCTCGAGACCCTAAGCCTCATGTCGAAGACGAAGTAGACGAGGGCGACGAGGTTGAGGATCAGCAGGGCGACGACGACGATGGAGAGAAGACTCCGCTTGGGTTTCTCGGCCATCGGCTCCATAGTCGACACCAACCTACTATTGAGGCCTAAAAGATAAAGGCTATCACTCACCCTGATCTCAGGGTTGCGCCTGGCAGCGCTCTTCACCGGGGGGAAGGACAGCACCTATGCGGCCCACCTAGCTGAGGGAGTCGGCGAGCTCCTCTACCTGGTGACTATGACGCCTAGGCGGGAGGACAGCTGGATGTTCCACACCGTCAACATCCACCTCGCCCCACTGGTAGCCGAGGCCTACGGCGTGGAGCACGTCTCAGCCCCCACATCGGGGGAGAAGGAGCGGGAGCTCCAGGACCTGAGGAGGGTGTTGGAGGGCCTTGATGTGGACGCCGTCGTCTCCGGGGCTATAGCCTCCAACTATCAGCGTAGGCGCATCGACGCCCTCTGCCACGAGCTGGGGCTGAAGCACATCACGCCCCTGTGGGGGAGGGACTCGGCCGAGCTGTTGAGGGAGATGCTGGAGGCGGGGCTCACCATCATGGTGACGGGGGTGGCGGCCCTGGGGCTGGATGAGCGTTGGCTGGGGAGGCTCATCGACGAGGAGGCCCTGAGGGAGTTGGTGGAGCTGAACAGGCGGTTCGGCCTGGACGTCTGCGGCGACGGGGGTGAGATGGAGACCCTCGTCCTAGACGCCCCCTGGTTTAGGCATAGGGTTGAGATCCTGGAAGCCGAGGGGCTTTGGGATGGTATGAGGGGGGTATACCGAATCTCCAGGGCTGAGCTGAGGCCTAAGGGTTAGAAGGGCTTGTATCTCCACCTCTCTACGAGCTTCTCCCTCTTCCTCCGCCTCTTATACTCCCTATAGTGCTCTTCGCAGAGGTAGGCCCTCCTCCCCTCCACCTCCAATCCTGCGGCCTTAGCCCTCTCCACCGAGATGGACCTCACGGCCTGATTGGGGCAGCCCCGGACGCTGCACTGGACGCCCCGCTTCACCCTCCCCATGCGACGAGTAGATCAGATGGAGGAGTTTTAAAGGCTTTCACAACGACGATGGGGTAGTCGCTCGATCCTCTGGCGTTGAGGGAAAAAGAGGGGTGGTTAGCCCTCCCTTATGTTGAAGGGCGTTAGGGCCTTGGCCTCGATCTCTTCCCCCTCGATCAGGTAGGCGGCGTAGAACTCAACCGTATGGTTCTCACCACTGTGGGAGAGCATCAGGGTGTGGATGGTTAGGTTGTCCCCGGGTCCTAGGGGGTCTCCGTCGAAGAGCTCCTCTATGGTCATCACCTCCTCGTCGATGAGCCACCTGTGGGGCAACACCACGTAGATCGCCTCACCGTCGACCTCTAGGACGAGGATGCGCCCCTCCACCAGGAGGAGCTGCCCCTCCAGCGTCGTCACCTCTCCACGGGTGAGGAGGAAGAGCAGCAGCCTCAGCCGACAGCGTCTGATGGGTCTGAGGGGGAGGCCCCTCTCCTCCTCCTCGCCCTCCTGGGCCTGGCCCCAGGGTATGAAGACCAGGCCCCCTAGGGCTATGAGGAGGGAGAGCAGCAAGGCCATATGCTTCTTCTCCACGGTCTTCACCGTTTAGAGGGGGTGGATTTAGTTTTAAATTCATTTCTCACTTATGGTGTTTACCGGTGATGTAGACCATAGATCAGTCGCCCAACAGCTCCTCCTCCAGGTGTATCAGGAGGCCTAGACGCTTCTCCCACCGCCTGTAGAAGGAGTGCTGCCTATAGGCCAGGTAGGCGTTGTAGAGGAGGGCAGCGATGAGGATGAGGGTTGAGATACGGCCGAAGGGCCTCTCCCTCAGGAGCCGAGGTATGAAGAAGAGGATGAGGATGGCCGTCGTCATCATGCTGAGTAGAGAACCCGTCCTAAACCTATCCCACTCCCTCTCGATGTCCAGGAGGAAGTCGTGGAGCGTCCTCAGGGGTAGGACCTTCTCCCTCTCCTCGCCCATCGATCAAAGCCTCCTAAACCCAGCTGATAAAGCCTATTCACCTATGGTGAACTAGAGGATGGAGGGGAGCACCTCCCTAAGCCGGTCATAGATCTCCCTCCCCCGCCTTGAGATGTAGCAGTTCCCCTCCTCGTCCTCCTCCACCAGCCCCCTCTCCTTCAGGTAGTTGAGGTGTTTGAGAAAATCGTCGTAGCTGAGGGTCGTCGCCCTCCTCCAGATGTGGGTGCGGGGCTGAGGCTCGGGGTTGAAGTAGAGGTACTCCAATATCTCGAAGCGAATCTGGACCGCCCCCTTCCTCCTCCGCATCTAAGAAGGGAATCCCAACGAAGAGTATAAGACTCTATGGGCGACACCCTTTAATTCAGACCCCTTCGATCCTAAGCTGTCGGTGTCCACCTTGGCCGTCGGCATAACCCTATCGACCTCCGACCAGGTGGGGGCCACCCTCCTCCCGATACTTAGGGAACGGGGCTTCGAGGAGACCGAACGCCCAGGGGCGTTGAGGAGGAGGGGCGTCTACCTCATCGTCGTCGAGGAGCCCATAGTCCCGACGGGGAGATATGGAGTCGCAGGGCAGCCCTACCCCATCGACTACGACGCCGCAGCAGAGACTCTGGGCATCGAATACTACGTCATCGCCTACAGGCATGCCTCTAAGAGCGGGAAGCCGTGTCTAACGGTCCACGCCTCCGGGAACTTCGGTGAGGCCCTCTACGGGGGGCGGCCGAGGGAGCTTCAGAGGGTGGCGGCCAGGCCGATGCGCAGCGTCTTCCTGAGGCTGAGGGAGGAGCCTCCTGAGGGGTACGCCGTCAGCCTCGAGGCCACCCACCACTCGCCGACGGGCTTCAGGACGCCGATGTTCTTCGCCGAGATCGGGAGCACCGAGAAGCAGTGGAGAGATGAGGCAGCGGCGGAGCATCTAGCCGCCGCCATCCTGGAGGGCGTCGCCTCCGTGGAGGATGTCCCCGCCGCCCTGGGCTTCGGAGGAGGCCACTACTGCCCCAGGTTCACCGAGCTGGAGGCCGAGATGGCCTTCGGTCACATCTGCCCGAAGTATGCCCTAGACCTACTGGATGAGGGGCTCATCCAGCAGATGGTGGAGAGAACCGTAGACGGCGTGGAGCTCGCCATCCTAGATAGGGGGATGAAGGGTAGACATCGGAGGAGGATCGAGGAGGGTTGGGCGTGGAGTTTGAGAGGCGGTGACCCCGGCTTACAGGGCTTCGAAGCGCCACTCGTCGCGCTCCTCCCAGATGCGCTCCAGCAGCCCCTTAGCCAGCTCCTCCTGGAGGCTTAGGAAGAGCCTGGCGAGGTGTTTACACATCCTCCTCTCCGCCACCCCCTTCCTCCAGTCGTCGCAGTCGTGTCGGATCACCCTCCCTTCGGCGTCGATCTCTATGGTGTAACCCCTCACCCGGGCCTCCACATATCCCCGGTCGGCCCTCACCACCTCCACCTCCCTCTCATCCATCCCCTCAGCCCTCATCAGCCTAGATGTGGTGGTGAACCTCAGCAGCAGGTCGGCGACGCTCAGGCCCTCTCCATAGGTCTCCAGGGGCCTCATGCCGACGGGTCTTAGGACTCGCTGCCTAAACTCCTCGATGCGCTTCAGGGCCCTCAGCTGTTCGGGCGTCGCCTCGCCTAGGAGTTTGAGCATCTCCACGGCGTTCTTGACGGCGTTGGCCGAGAAGTGGTTGTTGAAGTAGCCGTAAACCTTCTCCGTCTTCCTCTCCGCCTCCCTCACCTTCGGCACCCAGCTCCAAAGCTCCCCCTCGCTGTATTCGTAGTCGTACCAGATGCGCCGTCCATGGCCGTGCCATCGGATGTAGGCGAAGTCGGCGGTCACCTCCACCTCCGATGGGAGGAGGGGTTCGTCGACGATGGTGTAGGCGACGCCGTGGCTCCTCAGCAGCCTCCAGGTCTCAGACCTCATCCAGGAGGGGTGTCTGAACTCCACGGCCCACTCATAGTTGTCGGGGAGAATCCCCAGGAACTTCTCCAACTCCTCCAGATGCCTCTCATAGCTGAACTTCGGCCTGAGCTGTATGAGGATGGGCCCCAGCTTCTCCGCCAGCGGCCTGAGGAGATCCAAGAAGCGTTCCAGGTCCTCCTCGACGCCCTCCCTCAACCTCAGCCATTTCTCATGGGTGATCACCCTCGGCAGCTTCACGGCGTAGACGAAGCCGGGAGGCGCCGCCCTATACCATCCCCTCACCAGCCTGGAGGTGGGGTATCGATAGAAGGTGGAGTTCACCTCGACGGTGGGGAAGACCTCCACGTAGCGCCTCAGCATCCCCCGCTCATCCCCGTAGAAGGGGCCAACCCACTCGTCGTAGCTCCAGCCGCTCGTCCCGATGAGGAGGGGCACGGATTCACCCATCACATTTCCAGATCCATCGGTATTAAACCTTCGGACGCCGGTTAAGCTATTAAGGCTCCAGGCAGCCCTTATTGATCCGATGAATCCCTTAAGGTTGCTCTACGAGGGCGAGGGGGAGCTCCTAGGCTGGATGGATCCCGACGAGGCTCGGAGGTGGATGGCGAGGAAGCCCCTCGAACTGATCGATAAGAGGATGCCCCTCAGCGAGGCCATAACGAGGTTCGCCCGAGACGGCGACTACTTCGCCCTGGGGGGCTTCGGCCACGTCAGGGTGAGCATGGCCGCCATCTATGAGATGATCCGGCAGCGTAGACGCCGCATGGCCATAGCCGCCAAGACGGCTGTCCATGACGTCGATGTCCTCATCGCCTCAGGCGTCGTAGACCGAGTCGACTGCGCCTACGCCTTCGGCCACGAGCTGAGGGGCCTCTCCCCAGCCGGCAGGAGGGCCGTGGAGGGTGGGAGGGTGAGGGTGGTGGCCGAGATCTCCAACGCCGGCTTCCAGTGGCGATTCAAGGCCGCAGCGATGGGGCTGCCCTGGCTGCCGACGAGGGTGATGCTGGGAACCGACACTTTGAGGAGGAGCTCGGCGAGGGTGGTGGAGGACCCCTTCACCGGTAGGCCCATCTGCCTCATCCCCGCCTGCTACCCCGACTTCGCCGTCATCCACGTCCATCGATGCGATAAGTATGGGAACGCTCAGATAGACGGCATCACCATAGAGGATGTGGAGCTGGCGAGGGCGGCGAAGAGGCTCATCATCACCACCGAGGAGATCATCCCGGGGGAGGAGATCAGAAGGCACCCAGATCGGACGGCCATCCCCTACTTCCTCGTCGACGCCGTCTGCGAGGTTCGATACGGGTGTCACCCGGGGAATATGCCGGGCCTCTACTACTTCGACGAGGAGCACATCGCCGAGTGGCTGAGGATGAGTAGAACCGATGAGGGGGTGGAGGAATACCTCGACCGCTACGTCTACTCCGTCGAGGGCTTCGAGGAGTACATCCAGCTCATCGGGGGCAAGGAGAAGATGGAGTATCTCAGGCGCCTGGAGATGCTCCAGGCGGAGCTGAGGGCCCCCTGAGGGGTGACCGATGAGCTACAACCCCATAGAGCTGATGGCCTGCGTCGCCAGCAGGCTGCTGAGGGACGCCAGATCCGTCTTCGTCGGGACCGGGCTGCCGATGGTGGCCGCCGTCTTGGCTCAGAGGCTCCACGCCCCAGACCTCCTCATCGTCTTCGAGGCCGGTGGGATAGGGCCCCAGGTGCCGACGGTCCCCATCAGCGTCGGCGACAGCCGCACCTTCCACAGGGCCGTCATGGCGACGAGCATGGACTACGTCATGAGCATCGCCCAACTCGGCTTCGTCGAATACGGCTTCCTAGGGGCCGCCCAGATCGACCCCTACGGCAACCTCAACACCACGGTGATAGGCCCCCATGAGAGGCCCCGTGTGAGGCTCCCCGGAAGCGGCGGAGCCAACGACGTTGGCTCCCTCTGCTGGAGAACCATCATACTGATGCGCCACGAACGACGACGCTTCGTCGAGAGCCTCGACTTCCTCACCACCCCCGGCTACCTCACAGGCCCAGGAGCCCGGGAGAGAGTCGGCCTCCCGGCTGACACCGGGCCCTATAGGGTGATCACGCAGCTCGCCGTCCTGGGCTTCGACGAGGAGACGAAGAGGATGAAGCTCCTATCCCTCCACCCAGGGGTGTCGATGGAGGAGGTGATGGAGAACACGGGGTTCGAGCTCATCATCCCTGAGGAGGTCTCGACTACGCAGCCCCCGACGGAGGAGGAGCTTAGGCTGCTGAGGGGGGAGATCGACCCCGCCGGCATCGTCATCGGGAGGGCTTCCTGAGGCCGAGCATCTCCCTCGTCTCCCCAGGCGTCGCTATGGGGCGATTCAGCTCCTTAGCGATTCGGACGACCTTCTCCACCAGCTCCGCATTACTCTCAGCCAAGACGCCTCGACGGAGGTAGATGTTGTCCTCGAAGCCGACTCGGACGTGGCCTCCCATGGTCATCGCCACCGCCGCCATGGGTATCTCGTGGCGGCCTAGGGCGCAGACGCTCCAGCTCCAGCTCTCGGGTATGAGGTCGAGGCAGTGGAGGAGGGTCTTAGGTGTCGGCAGGAAGCCCGTCCGGCCGACCATGACGAACTGAACGTGGAGGGGCTCTGGGACGACGCCCCTCTCAGCGAGCATCCTGCAGACGTTGATCATCCCCGTGTCATAGACCTCATGCTCGGGTTTGACGCCGGCCTCCACCATGTAGCGGCACCACCGCTCGATCATGCTGAGGGTGTTGAGGAAGATCTCCCCCGTCGGATGGGGCATCCATCGATTCATGGTTCCCATGTTCAGCGACATCATCTCAGCCCCCAGGCGGCAGCGCTCCCTCACCAGCTCATCCCACCGCTCAAGGGGGTTTCCAACCCTGCCGCCGCCGGTGGTGAGATTGATGACGACGTCGACCCGCTCCCTGATGCGGTCCACATACTCCTTCAATATGGGGTTGGGGTCTCCACGCCAGGGCTTACCCGTCTCGGGGTCCTTGGCGTGGAGATGGACGATGGAGGCGCCGGCCTCGACGCATCGGGCGGTCTCCTCGACGATCTCCTCCACGGTGCAGGGGACGTGGGGGGTCTCAGCCCTGGAGACGTATTCTCCCCCCGTCGCGGTTATGATGAGGGGCTCCATCTCATCCATTAGGGGCTTTAGGGGGATAATGGTTGTGGGGCAACTCTTTAAGGGGGCTCGCCGTATAGCAGTGCGATGCCCCTCGAGGTCGTCAGCTTCGATATGGAGGGCACCCTCATAGAGCCCAGGTTCAGCGAGCTCATCTGGGAGCATGACATCCCAAGGCTCTACGCCAAGAGGAGGGGCCTGACGCTGGAGGAGGCCCGGCGACGGGTCTTCGCCGAGTATATGGAGATCGGCGATGAACGCCCCGAGTGGTATGACATCGAATATTGGTTCAGGAGGCTCGACCTCCCGGGGGATTGGAGGGAGCTGCTGGAGGCGAGGAGAGGCGTCATCAGGCCCTACCCGGAGGTGAGGGGCGTCCTGGAGAGGCTCGGTGAACGCTATAGGTTGATCGTCACCTCCAACACCATGAGGGAGTTCCTGGAGGTCCAGCTGGAGGGTTTGAGGGAGTTCTTCACCCACGTCTTCTCAGCCCCCTCGGACTTCGGGGAGGTGAAGAAGACAGCGGGCTTCTATCGGCGGATCTGCGACATCGTCGACGTGGAGCCCACCTCCATGGCCCACGTCGGAGACCACTGGAGATTCGACTACCTCACCCCCAGGTCGATGGGGATGGAGGCCTACTACCTCAATCGAGGGGGTGAGAGGAGGGGGATTCATATAGTCCATGACTTGGAGGAGTTCGAGGCGAGGATCAGGGAGTTAGATGGATGAGGGATTCATAACACTTTAAATCACGGCGACGACGACTCCTATCGAGCATGTGGAGCCTCCTCCTAATACTCCTCACCCTCCTCTCCCCCCAGGTGCAGCAGGGAGCCTACACCCCTCTGGAGCTCACGTTTAGGGTTTACGACGACGGCTACGTCGCCGTCGACTACCTCGTCTCCCTCGACCCGACGAGGGTGGAGATCAACATCACCCTCTTCGGCCTCCTCTACCAGGACCTCATAATAGAGGATCAGGAGGGCCTGCCCCTCAACTACTCCCAGTTTGAGGGCGGCATCACCCTTGAGAGCCTGGGCTCCACATCGGCCCACATCACCTACGTCACCCCGGACCTCACCAACAAGTCAGGCCGCCTCTGGCTCTTCTCCGTGGAGGCCTCCATCCCCTCGACGATCCTACTCCCTGAGGGGGCCGACGTAACGGATCTCAGCGACGTCCCCCTCTCCCTCTCGACGGTGGACGACGCCCCCCTCCTCATCATGCCCGCAGGCCTCGTGGAGGTCTACTACGCCCTCGGCATCGTGGGGACTAGGGAGCACGCCCTAGCCCTCATCAAGGAGGCCGAGGCGAAGATAGAGGAGGCCAAGGCGGAGGGCCTCGTAGTCGAGGAGGCCGAGGGGCTGCTGGAGGAGGCCAGTAAAGCCCTGGGGGAGGAGCGATACACGCAGGCTGAGGAGCTGGCCTCCAAGGCCCTGGAGGAGGCTGAGAAGACGATGGAAGAGGCCCACAGGGCGATGGAGGCCATCAAGGAGGCTGAGGGGGCGATCGAGGAGGCGAGGGGAGAGGGGAGGACCAGTGGGCTGGAGAAGGCTGAGGCCCTCCTACAGCAGGCCTCTGAGGCCTACCAGGCCGGCAGCTACGGCGAGGCCGAGGCCCTAGCCCTCCAGGCGGAGGAGGCCGCCGAGGCGGCGGAGAAACCCATCAACCCCTACCTCTACATCGCCGTCGGAGGCGTCGTGACAGCCGTCGCCATGATGCTGCTCCTCCGCCGGAGGAGAGGCGGAGGCGAGATCGCTGTCGAGGGCCTCTTGGAGCGGCATCCAGATCTGAGGTTTGAGGATAGGGAGGTGGTGAGATTTCTGGCGGAGTCCGGCGGAGAGGCCTTCGCCGCCGAGATCAGGGAGCGCTTCAAGATGCCTAGGACCAGCGTCTGGAGGCTCATCAGGAGGCTGGAGAGGGAGGGCCTCGTGGAGGTGAAGCTGGTGGGGGGCCACAGCCTCGTGAGGTTGAGGCGTTAGGGGGTGGAACGGGTGTTTCAGAGGATTCCGGCGGGTTCCTCTAATACCACCATACCCCACTTCCTGGGCGGTGGTGATATGAGGCGGCTGATGTCTATCCTCGTCCTCGTCCTGATGGCGATGGCGCTCCCAGCCATCCCCGCCTCGGCTGAGGGATTGACGGTGGAGGTGGAGGAGAGCTATCAAAACCCCGGAGGCATCATCTCCATAGATGGGATGGCTGACCCCCTAGCCAACGTCTCCCTAGTCGTCACATCCAGCTTCGGAGAGACCATCCTCAACACCACCATCCAGGCCGACAGGGAGGGATACTTCTCCCTCAGCCTCACCCTAGAGGTCAACGCCACCCCCGGCGTCTATAGGGTGGAGGTGGCAGCCGAGGGGGAGATCGCCGAGGACCGCTTCATCGTCGTCCTCCTATCCCTCGACGCCCTGGCGGAGCGATTGATCGACATAGCCAACAGATGTAGGGCGCATTTGGAGGAGCTGATCCAACGCCTAAACGCCTCAGGCGTCGAGATACCCGAGGAGGCCTTGAAGAGCTACGAGGAGGGCGTCGACGCCTTGGAGAAGGCCATCGATGCCTTCGAGGAGGGAGATATGGACACGGCGATCGAGTACGCCATGGAGGCCCTCAAACACTTCAGGGAGGCCCTACAGCATCTCTCCCAGTACACCACGGGGGTTGTGGCCGAGGATGTGGCCGAGAAGCTAAGGGGCCTGAAGAGGGCCATCGATAGGGCCTACCGATTCCTGGAGAGGGTTGAGGAGCTCGCCAAGAGGCTGGAGGAGGAGGAGGGCTACGACGTCTCCGAGGTCTGGAGCCTCCTAGAGGAGGCCGAGAGGCATCTGATGGAGGCCGAGAGGCTGCTGCAGGAGGGCGACATAGACGGCGCAGCTAGGGAGCTCGCCTCGGCGAGGGGACTCCTGGGGAGGGCTTGGGCCTACCTCCATGGGCTGATGACTCCGGTGAGGGAGAGGCGTATAGAGCGCTTCCTAAACCACACCAAGAGGCGGATCAGGGTTCTGTTGGTGAGGGTTGAGGCCCTGAGGGATATGGTCTCGGCCGAGAAGGTGGACAGATGCCTGAGGAGGCTGGAGGGGGTGGAGGAGAGGCTGGAGAGCGTCTGGAGCCGCGTCGAGGAGAGGGAGTTGGGGAGGGCCGTCGACGAGTTGGAGGAGGCCTCCCAGGAGCTGGACGACGCCCTAGAGGAGGTGGAGGGCGGCTACTCGAGGCTGCTAAAGGAGATGGATAGGGTTCAGGCGAGGATGCTGACGCTCAACGCCACCGTCAAGGCCCTGAGGATCATGGGCGTAAACGAGACGGAGGTGGAGTTGGAGCTGGAGAAGGCCGAGAAGGAGCTGGAGTCGATGGAGAAGCGCCTCACCAGCGGGAAGACGAAGATCAAGGAGGCGGTGAAGAGGATGGAGAGCTATAAAAGCGAGATGGCTAAGTACGTCGAGAGGCTGAAGGAGAAGGTGGAGAGTTGGAGGAAGCCCTCCACAACCTCTCAAAATCGTAGATGAGTCTAGAGGTGACCACCCAGGCGTCGAGGACGTCGGGGTAGATGCTGACGGCGTCGTCGGCGAGGGAGAGGGTCTCCCCCTCCAACTCCCCCTTTTGATAAGCCCCTATGAAGACGGCTGGATTCTCCTCCCCCATCAATCGCCGGCAGACCTCCTCTAGGCTGCCGCCCCTGCCATGGCTGGTGAGGGCGACGACGTAGGTCGCCCCAATCCCCTCCAGAAGCTCCCTCAGCTCCATCCTCCTCAGCCTCAGCAGAGGCCTCTCAGCCCCAGGGGGGACGGAGCCCCTCTCGAAGAGCTGCTCAATCAAACCCTTAAACCGATTGTAGTCCCTCGGCAGCCTCGTCTGGGGATCAACCTCGATGATGTAGCCTCCTAGGGTATGAACCCAGACCCTTAACCCGCCCTCCAGGTTGAGGGGTGACCCCAAGGCCTCTAGGAGGCAGAAGTGGATGATGTCAGGCCTCCCCCGTTTATGGGCCTTCGGCAAGCCCTTCATAGCTGCGTGGTGTAGACTTCTATCCAGCAGCACCTCTGAGGGGTCCTTGCCCCTCCTCCTGGCGTCCCGCCTCACGGAGGGGTGATGGACTATGGAGCCGGGAACGGGCTCCAGGGCGGCCTCGACGAAGATCAGGTTGAGCATAGTCCAGAAAATAAATAGGTCTCGAAGCCTTAAAGGGTCTGGGTTGGCTGAGGAGTTCACCTTGGCGCCGATGAGGAGGCTGCTCAAGAGGTTTGGGGAGCTGAGGGTGAGCGTCGAGGCGAGCGAGGAGCTGAGGAGGGCCGTCGGCGAGTATGGTGAACGCATCGCCAGGGCGGCGGTGGCCCACGCCCTGAGGGAGGGGCGCAGAACCGTGTTGGCCAGGGATGTGAAGGCTGCTAGGGAGGAGGTTGAGGGCGGGAGATGAAGGGGGAGGCCCCGAGGCCCATAGCCCTCCTCTTCGGCGACTCAGCGGAGTACGTCTGGGAGTTACGCCACCTCTTCCTCCTCACCCTCCTCCTCTTCTCCTCCTCCCTCACCATCGGCTACGCCCTAGGCGACAGGCTCCCCGGAGACCCCCTGGAGATACTCAGGAGGATCCTACCCGGCGTGGAGGAGATGACCCTCCTCCACCTCTTCCTCTTCATCGCAGCCAACAACCTAGCCAAGAGCCTCCTCTGGATGCTGCTGGGCCTCCTCTTCTCCCTGCCGCCGATCATCTTCACCATCATAAACGGCTTCTACCTCGGCTGGGCCTCCCACACCTTCGCCGAGAAGATGGGGCCCCTCCTAACCCTCATCTCCCTCGCACCCCACGGCGTAATCGAGCTGCCCACCATCCTCCGCGGGCCTAGCCCTGGGGTATCAAGCCATCAACAGGCTGAGGGGGAGGGGAAGCCTCCTAGGGGAGCTGAGGAGGGCCCTAAGCCTCTACGTCCACCGCATAGCACCTCTACTGATAATCGCAGCCGTCATAGAGGCCTCCCTCACACCCCTACTGGTGAGCATCCTCCAACCGTGATGAGCCATGAAGACCCATCACCCCAATCCGCTCTCCATGGGGCTCCTAACCCTCCTACTCCTCCCCCCAGCCCTCCTCGCCCTCCATGTTCCACATCTCCCCAGGCCTTACGAGGGGTGCACCACCATCCTCGCCGCCGGCAACGCCACCCTAGACGGCTCCATCCTCCTAGGCAAGAACCGAGACCTCAGGGAGTTCGACGCCCAGTGGCTCTACCACTCACCCAGGCAGAGTCACCCACCGAACTCGACGGTGAGACTTCAATACATCGAGATCCCCCAGGTCGACGTCACCTGGGCCTGGATCGGGTTCAAGACGAACATAGAGCGGTGGGGCATCGGCATGGGCATCAACGAGTGGGGGGTCGCCGTCGCCGACAACGATGCGCCCACCAGGGAACCCCTGGAGGGGTTGAGGGGACTCCACGACAACGACATCTGCCGACTCATCCTGGAACGCTGTAGGACAGCTAGGGAGGGCGTCGAGCTAGTCGGCCACCTCATAGAGGTCTACGGCCACGCCGATGTTGGGGAGATATACTTCATCGCCGACCCCGAGGAGGGCTGGATCGTCGAGGCTGCGGGGCATCACTGGGCAGCCGTGAGGGTGAGGGACGGCGTAGCCGTGAGGGGAAACCAATTCGAGATCGGGGACCGGTGGGACCTCGGCAGCGAGGACCTCGTCGACTACGCCGTGAAGATGGGGTGGTGCAGCTCCCCCGAGGAGTTCGACTTCGCCGAGTGCTACTCCCCAGGCGGCTACCCCTATAGGAGCTCGAGGGAGAGGGTGGAGCGAATCCTACAGCTGTTGAGACCCAAGGTCGGCTCCATCACCCCCGTCGATCTGATGGAGGTCCTCCGAGATCACTATGAGGGGACATCCCTCTATTACGTCGACCCCCACCACAATCCACGGCATAGGACCATCTGCACCTATAGGACCGTCGCCTCCATGGTGGCCCACCTGAGGCCGGGTCTACCCAGGGAGATGCAGGTCATCCACTGCTGCATGGCTTCTCCCTGTACGGGCGTCTACGTACCCGTCTACGCCTCCGTCGAGGGGGTTCCCGAGCCCTACCTGGAGGGATTCAGCCATCAGGAGGATGTGGAGTCAGCGTGGTGGGCCTTCAAGCGGGTTCAGCTCATGGTGGAGGAGAACCACAGCGGCCTCCAGCCGAGGGTGAGGGCCCTCTGGGAGGGGTTTGTGGAGGAGGTGGAGCGGGAGAGGGAGGAGATTGAGGCTGAGGCCCTGAGGCTGTTGGAGGGGGGAGACAGGGAGGAGGCCGTCAAGTTGTTGGGGGAGTTCGTGGAGGATAGGCTGATGGAGGCCTACCACAGAGCCCTAGAGCTGCCGGAGCTCGTCGAGAGGGGGGGAGGGGAGGAGGAGCGTCGGAGGGGGCTTCCAACCTATCTCGCCCTCATCGCCTCGACGGCAGCCCTCTCAACGGTGGTGGCCTATCTATGGCTGAGGAGGAGGTTTGCGAATCCTTTAAATCCAGGACGTTGGTGTAGATAACAGCCATTAAAAAGGGCTGGTGTGGAAGATGCCGAGGACTAAAGCCCCGAGGAGGGGCTCCATGGCCTATTCGCCGAGGAAGAGGGCGAGAAGCATAGCTGGGAGAGTCCGTCACTGGCCCGAGGTGGAGGAGGGGCCTAGACTCCTCGGCTTCGCAGGCTACAAGGCCGGCATGACCCACGTCTTCCTCATCGGAGACCGGGAGAGGTCTCCTCATTACGGCAAGGAGGTCCGATGTGCGGCCACCGTCCTGGAGACGCCTCCGATGCTCATCTGCGGCATCAGGGCCTATGAGAAGACGGCGGACGGCCTCAAGGCCCTCACCGAGGTCTGGATGGAGAACCCCCCCGAAGACCTAAGGAGGAGGGTTAAGACCCTCAGAGGCGGCTCCCCCGAGGAGGAGTTCAGGGCTCTAGAGGAGAACCTGGATAGGGTTGTGGAGCTGAGAGCCATCGCCGCCTCCCAGCCTAGGCTGGCCTCAATCTCGAAGAAGAGGCCGGAGTTGATGGAGATAAAGATCGGCGGAGGCACCAAGGAGGAGCAGCTGGAGTACGCCAAGGGGCTGCTGGGGAAGACGATCCACGTCACAGAGGTCTTCAAGCCCGGAGAGGCCGTCGACGTCATCGGCGTCACCAAGGGCAAGGGCTTCCAGGGACCGGTGAAGAGATGGGGGGTGAAGGTCCTCTCCCACAAGGCGAGGAAGACGAAGAGGGGCATCGGAACCCTCGGCCCCTGGCATCCGGCGAGGGTGATGCCCACCGTCCCCAGGGCCGGCCAGATGGGCTTCCACAACAGGACGGAGTACAACAAGAGGATACTCCTCATAGGGGAGGATGGGGAGAAGGTCACCCCCAAGGGGGGCTTCACCAGATACGGCGTCGTACGCACCGACTACATCCTCCTGAAGGGAAGCGTCATGGGG